>JADHTX010000038.1 GCA_016784875.1 Methylobacter sp. | reverse complement strand
TGACCAAGCACACAGCTGAGTGTTTTTCGACGATTGAATTCGTTTTGGATCAGGTGAAATACCGTTCCAGTTGGCATGCGCAACGCCATGATGCCGACCCTGAAGGCGAGTTGACGCCTCCTGAAATGAAATTGATCCGTTTGAGCGACGACCAAGTGCTGGCAACCACATCCCAGCAGGTATGCGCGCGGATCACCGAAATTACCGGCATGAATTTTCGTAATTTTACCCGTTCGATCCTTTTGGCTCAGGGCGATTTCACCGCATTCCTGAACGCGCTGGATAGTGAGCGCATGGATATTCTGGAAAAGATTATCAGTGCCGACATTTATTCCGACTACAAAAACGAAGTTAATAAAAAGGCCGCCGATGCGCAACAACGCCTGGACTACTTAACGCAGGATTTGTCGATTATACCGCTCATGGAGCCGGAAAAACTGGAAGCCTGCGAACATGATCTAGCTGATTTTGTCGATCAAACGACCGAATTGCGCGAGGAGCAAAACAACCTAAAGCAGCAGCTAGGCTCACTGCAAAACGTACTAACCCTGCAAAACCGGATTGCCGAACAGGATGAAGCCCTGCAGAAAACCAAAGCACTTGCCGAAAGCGAGCAACAACAATTGGACCAGCTGGCTACCGCTCAAGATGCTTTGCTCTTTAAAGACGATGCACAGCAAATTAAGGAAAAAAACCACGAACTTCATCTGAGTAAAGCAACACTGACGGACTTTCGTGGAGAACTTAAGCAGATACAAGAACACATCGGCACCAATCAATCGGCTCCAGAGGCTCTACCGCATAAGTCAGCTTTCGAACAGGGACAAACCCTAACCCACCTAAGATCTCAGATAGGCCAGCTTACTGCACAACAACAGTCGGAATCCGACTTATGGCAATCTTTAAGCATACAGATTGATGAGAAAAAGTCGGTACTAGATACAGTGTCAAAATGGCTGGAAGACCATGCCGCCGACAAGTCTTTACTGACAAGTTTCCCCGAAACAGCCCGACTCAAAAACCTCAGAACTGAACTGGTCGAATTAAAAAACAAACAAAAAGCATTCACTAAGTGGTCTAAAAACACCAGCTCATCATTAAAAAACAACCAATCAGCTATTGCTCAGGAAACTAAAAGAATTGCGGAATTAAATCGCCAGTTGCCGCTAGCGGAATTGGCACTAGACGAACTGGCTCAGGGCAAAAACCTGACTGAATTGGAGGAGTTTCGGCAAGATCAGCAAGAGCGGGTTAAGGACTTTCAAGAACTTTTTAATCTAGCCGTCACCAATCAAAAACTGTCCCAAAGCGGCTTTAGTTTATTCCGCATATTTGGCCGTAAAGACCAGCCGAGTAATGATATTGAAGAACTGGAAGCCGATCTAGTCTCATTGCAGCAGGAAATAAGCCAGGAGGACAATATTAGACTCACCTTGGAAACGGCCGTTTTTCGTGAAGCGTTGCTAAAAAAAATGGCTTCAGACCGACAATATCTTGACGATGGCGAACCTTGCTTTTTATGCGGTGCTTTAGAGCATCCCTATGCCAAACATCCGCCGAAAGAAGCTAATTCTCAGCAGGCTTTGACAGATCAGAAGGCCAAATTAAAGACCTTAAAACTCACTAGCGGCAAGCTTATACAGCAAATTAAAACAGCGCAAAAACAAGTCGAAAAAAACCAGGCCAACCAGACAGAACTGCTAAAAATCAGATCCCAATGGTTAACCTTGAGCAACCGCTTAAACACGGCGAGTGAAGACCTAAGTATCAATAAATTACGCGCAATAAAGCACCTGTTAGCGACTGAAATAAACGAATTAAAAACCATTACCGGCGTAATCGCCAGTTATCGAAAAAAACAGGCCGGTATCGAACAATTAAAAGCTTTAATCGCCAAAAGCGAAGCGACGGTTGAGCGCTTACAGCTAAATACCCAGCAACTGGATACCGAATGGCGGGAGCGACCACAAGAACAAATCGATTACGAAGTCACATTGGCTAGCCTTGAAAAGGAAGAACAAGCATTGGCCGAGCAAGTACTTGCACAATTGGCCTTATTGGGCGAAAAAATGCCCTCTAAGGGTAAGGAAGATGCCTTGTTCGATCGACTGAATACACGGAGGCAGGATTATCAAGGCTATGCTTTGCGTCACAAAAGCTTAACCGATGAACTAAAAGCATTAGAGGCAAAAGCCGCTCACTGCCAAGTTCAAATAACGGCATGCAATGAGAATCTAGAGCAGTACAGCCGTCAATTACAATCCGAAGAAATCGTAGGCCTGCATTTGGCATTGATTGAAAAGCAAAAACTGATTGCCGATAAAGAGCGGCTTATTGTCAATCAGGAAGCGGAACTCGACGTATTGAGGCAAGCATTGCAAGACAAATTACAAGGCACGCAATTTACCAGTCTGCATGAGCTGACCGACATATTAGAATTGCTGCAACACCAGCCTGAATTGGAACGGCATATAGCAGAACTGGAACAGGAAATCGATGCCAGAACCGTAGAACTGGAAAATAGCCGACTCGAATTGGATACTGAAAACACACTGGTTGCAACGGAGTTAAGTCCAGAGCAACTGGACGAACAACTGAAAAGTGTTACCGAAAAAATCGAGATAGCCAATCTGGAAACGCAACGCTTGGAACAACTACTGAAGGAACACGCACAACTTAAACAAAAAGCCGATGCGATACAGATTCAATTACAAGATCAACAAGAAATCACTCGATTAAGCAAGGCTGAAGCTGCTCAAATAGCTGAAGAAAGCGGCATGGAGTTTCGTCGTCGGGTACAAAAACGGGTAGCCGATCAGCTTTTGTCCCAAACCAATGCCGTACTGGAAAAAGTCAGCGGCCGTTATTATCTGAGGCAAATGCCCAGCGAACAAGGCTTGGCATTGGAAATTGAGGATACTTATCAGGGCAATGCCCGACGACTGCCCAAGACCTTGTCTGGAGGCGAAAGTTTCGTGGTAAGCCTGTCTCTGGCGCTGGGACTTTCGGAATTAGCCAATAACGGCAAGTCGGTGGATTCGTTATTTCTCGATGAAGGCTTTGGTAATCTGGACGCTGAAACGCTATACACAGTCATCAGCACCTTGGAAGGCTTGCAAACCCACGGCAAAACCGTCGGCGTTATTTCTCATGTTGAAGGCGTCCAAAAACGCTTTAAAGCCCAACTGCAAGTGGTTAAAAAGCCAAACGGGATGGGGATGTTGAAACAAGCGTCATAAAATCAGTTGGGTTGCAATCATTCAAGCTGCAACCCAACTGGGGACAGGTCAACCGGACACGATCATAACGCGATGACTTAATCGCCGAATTTAATCGAAGCTATAATTTGTTGCAAAGCCGGACGGCATTCGTCGAAGTGCTCAGTCTCGGCTGCTCCCATCATATTAATGTAATAATTCTGCCGATCGTATGCTTGATAAATAATGCGTTGGTGTCCGCCAGCCTTGCCTTTTTCAGTCAGTTCCCAGCCCCGAGCAAAACGCACTTTTTTTCCATTTTCCATGCCTGACTCATCACGGCGTTTAGCAGAAAGGTTTTTATCGATTTTGATGTCTTTCTTGGCGCTGTCTAAAGAGGCCTTAACCGAGGCTTCCGCAGGAAAGTCCATTTGCATTCGAGTCATATTAAACTGAAAACTGCATGTTTTGGTCAATGGCTCCTGCATAAACAAAACCATATCGGAATTAACATCGCCGCTTTGCTTCGACCAACCTGCCGGTATAGTGAATGAAAAATTGCGATCTTTATTTTTATAGGTCACCGCCTCAGTTGACCCAGCCGAACCGCCAGCCTGTGTCGGTACTGAAGACGATGCAGGATTAAGCGACTGGTCAAGAACTCCCTTTCCTAAACCCGTCGTATTACATCCCACTAAAAGAAAAGAGCACGCTATAGTTGCTACTCCGGCCGAAAATAATACTTTATTATTGCTCATTATTAATTACCTTTGGTTTTTAAAGATTTTACAGCAAACGGAATTTAACCTTTTTTCATGTCCCTGACCAGCTTTTATCTTATTGTTTCGGTTCCATTAGTCGCAAAATAATTGGGACAACATCTCTTCAACCCTAACAAAGACCCTGCAATGCCTAATCTTACGGCAAATAAACACGCCATTTCATTCCGCCCAGCGTGTCGCTTTTTCTGCCCTCCAGCACCCCGCCCAACAGACCGATTAACTCGTAAACCACGGCCATGCCGATACCGTGGCCATGAATATTTTCATCGGCCCGAACGCCTCTTTTTAAAATTTCCGCCAGCTTTCCATCCGGAATTCCCGGTCCATCGTCTTCAATCTGCAACAAAACCGAATAATTCCGTCGGCCTTTACGCTCATTCAGCGAAACGCTGACTTTGACAGTATGCCGACACCACTTGCAGGCGTTATCCATCAGGTTTCCGGCTATTTCATACAAATCGCCTTCCTCATAATAAATCAGACTTTGTTCCGGCAGCGCCATATCGAACAGGATGTTTTTATCGATATGAACTTTAGCCAGCGATGCTCTTATTTTGCTTATAACCACCGATAAATCCACGGCGCCGCTGGTTTTATGCTCACCTTTTGCCGCCGCCCGTTGTAATTGATACTCGACGATTTCGTCCATCCGGAAAATTTGTTCTTTTACCGTCTCCTTATTTACGCTGAAAGCCTCGGCACAGCCGCGCAAAATCGACAACGGCGTTTTCAAGCTGTGCGCCAAATCCGCCAAGGCATTGCGATAACGTTCCAAATGCGCCCGCTCGCTGTTGATAAAGGTATTAAGGTTTCCGGCAAGCCCCTCCAATTCCGTTGCATAATCCCCATCCAAATGCGTTTTTCGCCCTTTTTCTATTGCCTCAAGATCTTTTACAATAACCCGCACCGGCTTTAAGCCCCAGCGCAACAAGGTCAGCTGAATAAACATCATAACCACGCCTAAAGCCAGCAGCCAGACTCTCAAGGTTTTTCTGAACCGATCTACCTCATTACTGACAAACTGAGCATCTTCGGTCACCGTAAAGATATATTCGCGCTCCACTCCGACGACATTTTTCCAAATGACTGCGTAATGCAAAACGTAACGACTTTGCTCGGTTAACAAGAATTCAAAATTTCCGGCGATTAATTCAGGTGGAGGAATAACATCAAGGCCGATAGCCGATGGCGAACGCCAGACCAGTTTATTTTCCGTCAAATTAATAAAGCCGTACAGGCCTGAACCTGGCGTCGCAAAGCGCGGTTCCGGCAAATTGGGCGGCATGTTTAAGTCGCCGGAATTTTTAAGCTCGGCTGCCGACAACAGCGAATACACATGAACCTGTAATTTTTCTTTCAAGGCCTGTTCGGCACTCTCCCGAAAGCCCTGTTCCAGCACCACCGAAGCCAGCGCGAAGAAGGCGGCCAGCACCAGGCCTGCGGAAAGCAGCAGTCGAAAACTTAAGGATTTAATTTGCATTTAAGGGCTTTGGTAAAATAAAGGTAGAAAAATCATTTTTGTCCACGAAAGACACGAAAAGCACGAAAAATTTCAACGGGGGATACACGCGGTAGGTTTGTGTCGGTTGCCAATCATACTATGACGCTATGCTTTCGAGGACGACGAGCTTAAGGCTTCCCAATAGGCCAAGCCCTCACCGCCTAGGTTTTTGGCTAATTTATCCAGATTTTGTAAACCTTGTGCCAAACCGATTTGTTTGGCGATATGGTATGACTTTAGCCATATTGACTGCGCTTGGTGCAGATCATTATGCTGATAATGGATATAACCGATATTAAACAACGTAGTACATTCACCGGGTTTATCGCCGATGTCTTGCATGATTTTCAGCGCTTTCATCAAGTACTTTAACGCTGTGCCGTAGTCGCCTTTAGCTTGGTGGATTTGGGAAATATTATTG
Organism: Methylobacter sp.; assembly: GCA_016784875.1. Taxonomy (GTDB): domain Bacteria; phylum Pseudomonadota; class Gammaproteobacteria; order Methylococcales; family Methylomonadaceae; genus Methylobacter_A. The sequence goes on along the minus strand of JADHTX010000038.1, from coordinate 10,758 downwards.
AGCGTCTTGCCTTCGCCCCGTTTATCTCCAATGTCTTGGGTAATTTGTAGCGTTTGCTTTAAATACTGCAACGCGATGTCATAGTCGCCTATAGCTTGGTAGATCTGGGAAATATTATTAAGTGTTGCGCTTACTCCTGCTTTATTGCCATTGTCTTTACAGATTTTCAATGATTGCTTCAAATACTGTAACGCAGTACCAAAGTCGCCTTTAGCTTGGTAAATTTGAGAAATATTATTTAGAGTAGCACCTTCACCTCGTTTATCACCAATATCCTGGCTGATTTGCATCGCTTGAGTTAAGTACTGTAACGCGGTGTCATAGTCGCCTTTGGCGCTATGAATCAAGGAAATATTATTAAACGTTGCACAGCCATCCTTTTTATTGCCTAGTTCACGGTCAATTTCCAGGGTCTGAGTCAAATAATGCAAGGCAGAATCGTAGTCGCCTTTAGCATGTGCAATTAGAGCAAGATTATTGAGCGTTGTACCCTCGCCTAGCCTATCGCCAATATCTTGACTGATTTGCAGTGCTTGTTGATAACACGATAAAGCTTGGTCATAGTCACCTAACGAATCATACAACTGTCCTAATCGATCCAATAAACCGTCTTTGACCTTCGACGATTCCTGATCGGCAAGTTCCGCCAATAAATTTTGTATATTAACAATCCAGCGCTGCTTCTCGCTTAACGACAATTGCTCAACAAAATTTTCATTCACACTCTGCCAAGTGCTGATCATCAAGTCTAGCCGTTCGGACTGGGATAAATTGAACTCATAAAGTCCGCTACGCCAGTCGGCAAAATCGGGGGCTTCATTAACGATTTCGGTTAATACGAATTCCGGCAACCAAAAGACTATCGGGTGATTGCTCCGCCCATAAAAACCGCGCCGCCAATTTAATTCCTGAATCACATGACGGTCTTTTAGATAAAACAGTTTTTCCAGGTCGTAAATAAACACCACCGCATCATCACTCGCATTGGCAAGTAACTCAGTCATTTGCGCATCGATAAAAATATCGTTTTCGGGATTTAGCGCTAATTCAATAATCGGCTTATTTAATGTAGCCTTTAACGTAGCGACCAACTCATTACGCAAAGACACGGCATTACAACGCGTAAAATATAAGCCGAAGCCTTGACACATCTGCAAGGCGCGGAGCAGGTGTTTTAACTCGGGGTATAAGGCAAAATTGTCGGTTTCCGGTGACTCGGTCACAGCGCTAGCCATCGGTTAATTTAGCTTGCAGCCAATCTATTTTTCTTAATGCGGGGTGTAAGTCGGCCCAATGTCTGCCGTTTTCGTATTCATTGACTAAGCGCAAGCTAAGTAGACGCTCATAGTGCTTGTCTTTATCTTTTATGACTCTTTGATCCTTGGCAATCTCTTTTAGCAAGGCAACATCGTCTTCCTTAACTAAGCGGTCGTAATCTTTTACCAGATTGCTTATCGCCCGCTGAATATCGGCCTCCTGAATTCTATCGCCGTCATCCGTTTCGGACGCTGAGCGAATTAGCCGGAATAAATCGCGGATAGAACCGCCGCTCATCGCAATCAATCGATCCAATAAGGCTGCATCGGCAAACAGTTTGGCAACCTGGATGCGTTTATTCACTAAATCGGTTAAATATTGTTTGCCCTTGTTGGTTTGGTACTTAACCATCGGCACGAAAAAAATATCATTGGCAAAAAAATCGCCTAAATTCGCCGTCGAAGCCAAGGCGATAGGGATGGTATAGAGAATATGACAATTGATTTCGTTTAGCTGTTCAGCGTGTTCTATAAACAAATCGTTGTAAGTTGCGCTTTCCTTGATCTTTTCCAAACCGTCGACGATGACGACCAAGTCGGCATGCCCTTGTTGCTGCAACTTCAAACGCGCCGCAAGCAATAAATCATTTAACTTGGCGATAAATTCTTGCTGTACGTTTTTTATTTTCTCGCGGATCTGTTCGCGGTGGCTACTGCCGCTACGTATTTCACCGGTTATTTTGGTCAACAATTTGGCTATCAGCGGAATATCGATCCCCGCTTCTGCGTTTGCGCTTGCACTGGTTTTGGTTTCTTTGACATATTCCCGGCTGACAATTTTTTCTGCCAGCAAAAGCTGTAAGTCGTCTAAAAGAGCACTATCTAAGTTAACTTTCGCTTCTGCAAGCGCCTCGACAGCACCTTGAGCAATATTGAGTAAAACATCTTGGTAAGTAATGTGACCAAGATCCAGACTGCTTTCTACATCCAGATAAATAACAAAATAGCTATCATCTTCTAATTGTTTTTGTAGGCGTTTTAATTCGGTCGATTTACCGCAGCCGGTATGCCCTGTAACTAATTGTTTGCAAAAATCATCGGTTTTACTTGTTCGAACAATCCGCTGGGCAAGGGTGCTGACGCTTTTCTTGTTACGAACGTTTTTTAAATCCAAATAGCGCGGATCACCGACTTCTAAAGGCTTATCAGGGTGACAGGCATTGTAAGCATCATCTAAATTGTCAACAGGGTAAGTCATAATGAAGCTGAATTCTCTTTTTAAGGTTAACTTAAAGGTGTTTTATTCCACGAATACCATCATTATAGTGCGGAACTATTATAAACCCTTCAATTACGTATTATTGTTCGATTATTTTCTGCTAAATTTGTTTGCAGATTTTTGATATTTTTATTGTTCGCACTGGCGCATATCCTCTATGGAGAGCATTATTCTATGGATACAAGTTGGGGCAAACTTGTTATAACAATACGCAGAAGCACAGGATCGAATCAATCGTGTTTGGCAGAAATCAGGTAACCTCGGCCGCGTAAGGTTTCAATAGGCTTACGCGTACCGTCGGGATCAAGTTTTTTTCTCAATCGACCGATAAAAACTTCAAGCACATTGCTGTCGCGCTCAAAGTCTTCATCGTAAATATGAGCTGTCAACACGGATTTTGAAACGACTTCGCCTTTGCGGAACATCAGATATTCCAACACTTTATATTCGTAGGCGGTTAATTCCAGTTTGACGCCGGATACAGTGACTTCCTGAGCCACGGTATCCAGTTCGATATTGTCATGGGTCAGTACCGGATGAGCCGCTCCGGCTGAGCGGCGAATCAAGGCGTTAATCCTGGCCAACAATTCTTCATAATGAAACGGTTTAACCAAGTAATCATCGGCTCCCGCTTCCAGCCCTTCCACTTTTTCCTGCCAACGGCTGCGGGCGGTTAATATCAGGATGGGGACGGTGATCTTGTCTTTACGCAAGCGTTTGATCAATTCAATACCGGAAAAATCGGGCAGGCCGATGTCGATTACCGCCGCGTCGATGGGATATTCCTTGCCCATGTAATAGCCGTCACTGCCGGTATTGGCGGTATCGACGGCAAAGCCTTTATCGGCGAAAAACTGCTGGATTTGTTCGCAAAGCTTGACTTCATCTTCAACAACTAGAATACGCATACTTTCCTCTGTTGAAATTAACTGACTAATTGACCGGTTTCGGCATCAATTTTGTAATACTGGATTCGCCCGTCAGGCGTCAGCACTTTAATGATATAGACTTCTTTACCGTCGATCAGTTCTGTTTGCGCACCCAGCACCTTGTTGTAGGTGCCTTCGATGATTTGCTTGGTGGCCTCGTCCAGGCTGATGCTTGCAAAACAGCTGCTGGAAAACAACAAGACGACTGCGACTATTTTAAGAAAATTTCTCATGGACGATCCAGAGTTACATAGCCCAAAGCCAGCTTTGTACTCCAAAAAGCTTAAATACCGGAGTTCAAAGCTGGCTTTGACATTTAAAAATCACAAAATTATGTTGGGTGGAAACGCCATCCTACTTAACAAATTATTTAATCTCATTAAGTGAAAAGCATTCTAAGCTATCACCCTGAATCGGCGCTGAATTTTTAACGTAACGATGCGCCCTGAACCAAACTGCCGATAGCTTGCCCGAAAGACGCGCCCAACTTACCGGCAATTTTATCCAACAAATGTTCCTGTCTGCTAAAATCTACCAACTTATCGGCCCCAATCAGTTCCTTGGCAACATAATCCTGGTTGCCAACGCCGTCAACTATGCCCTGCTTCACGCCTTCTTCTCCGGTCCACACTAGGCCTGAAAACATATCCGGATTTTCTTTAAGTCGGTCGCCTCGACCGGCTTTAACCGCACTAATAAATTGCTGATGCACTTGATTCAACAGGCTTTGTATATAGAGCGTTTCGTCTTCTTTTGATGGGGAAAAAGGATCGAGCATGGCTTTATGTGCGCCTGCCGTGAACAATCGACGCTCTACGCCCAGCTTTTCCATAACGTCGACAAAACCGAAACCATCCATCAGCACGCCTATGGATCCCACTAAACTGGAGGGATTGACAAAAATCTTGTCGCTAGCCGATACGATAAAGTAGCAACCCGAAGCGCAAATATCGCTAACCACCGCATAAATCGGCAGGCTAGGATGTTCTTTTTTTATCTTCCTGATCTCCTCGTAAATATAAGAGGATTGCACCGGACTACCGCCCGGCGAATTGGCATGCAGGATAATGCCCTTGGTATGCTCGTCTTTGACGGCATCTCTCAAGCTTTCGATAATGCTGTCGGCATTGGCCGGCTTACCTTCGGCAATCATGCCGACCACATCGATAACAGCTGTATGATCCTTACTGTCACCGCCAATATCTTTACTCAACTTTGGATACACGGCTAAACCGAACACGGCTACCAAGTAGATGAACATCAAGCTCTTAAAAAATACTCCCCAGCGTCTTGCTCGGGTTTGCTCGGTGACAGCGGCCAAGGCCAGCTTTTCAATAACCTCTCGTTCCCAACCGGATTCGCGTATAACTTCTGGTTTGTTCTGATTGTCCATGCCTTGTTAACCTCTAATAATATTCAGTAATTCCGCCGGTTGCTGTAAGCACATCAGCGGATTAAATTGTTGCAATATATCTTTCGGATGCGCTCCGCACGACACCGCTATCGACGATATTTGGGCGTTCATCGCCATTTGCAAGTCATGGGTGGAATCGCCCACCATTAAACTCCGATCATTTGCCGCATTGGTATGCTGCATAATCTGATGCAACATTAACGGATCAGGCTTTGAGGCGGTCTCATCGGAACAACGGGTGATGCAAAATAAGTCTTCGGTATCCGTTGCCTGTAATGCCTGCTGCAAACCGGTTCGGGTTTTACCGGTTGCAACCGCCAGTTGATAACCTGTCCGTTTCAACTCCACCAACATCTGGTAAACACCGGGAAACAAATCTTCCCTGCTCAATTGTCTGGACGTATACGTTTGCTGATAACAGGCCGTCAAGCGCGTCAGGGTTTCCGGATCGACACCGGGAAATAACTTAGCGCAAGCCTTGCTAATACTCAGGCCGATAACATCCTTGGATGCCTGCGCTTCAGGAATTTCGCAGCCGCATTGCTGACCCGCTGTTTGCAGACAATGGACGATCCAATCTATCGAATCGATCAGGGTGCCGTCCCAATCGAAAATAATTAAGTCAAACCTGTTCTTCATGTCTTAACAAATCTTCCAATTGCTGTGGTAAAGGTGCCAAAATGGTGAGCGCTACTCCGGTAACCGGATGCTGAAATTTCAACTTTTCCGCGTGCAGGAACATGCGTTTGTAGCCTCGGTTTTTAAATCCGCGATTAATCTCATCTCGTCCATAACGGTCGTCACCGACGATGGGATGCCCAAGACTGGCGGCATGTACGCGTATCTGATGGGTACGTCCGGTTTTTGGCGAGGCCTCAACCAGCGTCGAATCGCTAAATGTTTTCAAACGCCGAAACAGCGTCTCAGCTTCCTTTCCTGCTTGACTGATAACCACCATGCGTTCGCCGCCTTTGCTGACATTTTTTAGCAAGGGCGCGTTGACGATCAATTTTTTCCTAGCCCATTGCCCTGCCAGCAAAGCCAGATAGGTTTTATGGATATGATTGTCTCGAAACAGTTCATGCAACAATTTCAAGGCACTGCGTTTTTTAGCAATCATCAAACAACCGGAAGTATCTTTATCAAGACGATGCACCAGCTCTAAAAAATGCGCCTCCGGCCTTATTAGCCGCAGCCCTTCAATAATGCCGGAACTTACGCCGCTGCCGCCGTGCACAGCATAACCTGCCGGTTTGTTAACGATCAGGAAACCTTCATCTTCAAATAAAATGCCCTGCTCCAATGCGGCTTGCAAACCCTGCGGAACATAGGACTCTTCGCTACGCTCAGCCACTCTGACCGGCGGAATCCTGACTATATCGCCTGTTGCCAGACGATATTTAACATCGACACGACCTTTGTTAACCCTCACTTCCCCTTTACGGACGATCCGGTAAATTCGGCTTTTAGGCACGCCCTTCAATCGGGCAATTAAAAAATTATCCAAGCGTTGATCGCACATATCTTCGGTGATTTCGACCAGTTGGACTTTGGGGGTTACGCTCATTTCTTCACTATTCATAGTGTAAATAATACCAGCATCTGCTTATGATTGATTCTTTAAATTGATGTATAGCAATAAGGTTGCTATATTAAGCAAGTTTTTAATATAAAAAACAGACTATTGCTCTGCGGTTTTACTATCAAAACTGCCTTGGAGCGCTACTCAATGACGATTAGCACAGCGATTAAAAAATACGCTGCCTCATCATTGTAAGATTTTCGGGTTCATCGTTCGACCCTAGACGAACGATTTATAACTCCTGTTTAAGACGGAATTTACAAACAAGACTGAAAAAGAATATTTATTTGCTTAGACTCTGTCCGTGCAACTATTCGCGGTCTTCACCTAAGTGAAGATCGCGGGATACTAATGACAACACACAGAAACGGAATATTAAAACCGTAAAAAACTAAGTTCTGCAGGAGCGGCTTTAACCGCCTGCCCTGCTCAAACACGATTACCCAAACCAGTCTATTCAGTAAAATCTGGCCATGGAGCAGGAAACAACAAGGAATATTGAATGAAAAGAATGCTTATCAACGCTACGCAGGCAGAAGAACTGCGAGTCGCTTTGGTAGACGGTCAAAAACTGTATGATTTTGACATAGAAGTACCTTCAAAAGAACAAAAAAAGTCCAACATTTACAAAGGGATAGTAACCCACGTAGAACCCAGTTTAGAGGCCGCCTTTGTCAACTATGGCGCTGAAAAACACGGATTTTTACCTTTTAAAGAAATCTCTCCGCTCTACCGTCAACTTCAAGATGGCGTCGAAAACGATGGCCGTCGTCCAGCCATTAAAGACCTGATCAAAGAAGGTCAGGAAATCGTTGTTCAGATCGAAAAAGAAGAACGCGGCAATAAAGGCGCTGCTTTAACTACCTATATCAGTTTGGCCGGTACTTATTTGGTATTAATGCCTAACAACCCCAAAGCAGGCGGTATTTCACGACGCATAGAAGGCGATACCCGTAGCGACCTGCGTGAAGTAATGGCAGCGCTTGAGATCCCTGAAAGCATGGGCCTCATTGTTAGAACGGCCGGATGCGGCAAAAATGTCGAAGAATTACAGTGGGATTTAAATTATTTATTGCAACTATGGGAGGCCATAGAACGCTCTGCCGGCGAAAATTCGGCGCCATTTCTGGTCTTCCAGGAAAGCAACGTCATTATCAGAGCCTTACGCGACCACTTGCGCGGCAATATTGACGAGATCCTGATCGACAATGAAGAATCCTTCGTTTTGGTACAAAATTTCTTAAAGCAAGTCATGCCGCACTTTTTGCCCAAGGCAAAATTGTATCAAGATGCCGTGCCTTTGTTTAACCGTTACCAGATTGAATCCCAAATCGAAGTCGCTTATGGCCGCGAAGTCTCGTTACCGTCCGGCGGCTCCCTGGTTATCGATCATACCGAAGCATTAACCTCAATCGACATCAATTCGGCGCGCGCCACCAAAGGCAGCGATATTGAGGAAACAGCGTTAAATACCAATATGGAGGCGGCCGATGAAATTGCCCGCCAACTGAGACTGCGCGATTTGGGCGGCCTGTTTGTTATCGACTTCATCGACATGATGTCCAATAAGAACCAGAAAACCGTAGAAAATCACCTGCGCGACGCGCTTAAAATCGACCGCGCCCGCATCCAGACCAGCCGTATTTCGCGTTTCGGTCTACTGGAAATGTCCAGACAACGGATGCGTCCATCGCTGGGCGATTCCACTCAACTGCCATGTCCGCGTTGCAAAGGCCAGGGTACGATTCGTAACGTAGAATCTGTCGCATTGTCGGTACTGCGTATTCTTGAAGAAGAAGCGATGAAAAAAGGCACCGAAAAAGTGATCGCTCACTTGCCGATCGAATGCGCTACTTTCCTGTTAAATGAGAAACGCAGCACCATCGACCAAATCGAAAACCGGTTGAAAGTCGGCATTGTCATCCTGCCCAGCAAGCATTTGGAAACACCGGCTTATGATATTGAGCGCATCAAGGAAAAAGAGTCCGGCGACAGCAAAGCCAGCTATTTGCAAATAAAAGCCGAAGACATCACCATTCCCGAGTTTGCCCAACAAGTCAAACCAAGCACTACCAAAGCCGCCGTCAAAGAATTTCTGCATGATTCTCCTGCACCGGTGCAAAACAAAAATGAATCAGCCAGCCTGATCCAACGCTTCTGGCATAAACTTGTCGGTGCCGGTGCGACGCCTAAAGCAAAAGCTCAGGAAACGCCAAGCGCAGAAAGAACCAAGCCAACTGACGAGGCACAAGCCAATAGAAACCGAGGCAACAACAGACCAGGACAGGGGCAATCTCAGGAAAGAGGCCGCAGTCGCGGACGCGGTCGCGGACAAGGGCGTGACCAAAAGCCAGAGCAAGCTCAAGCGGCTGAACAAAAACCCGCTCCTAAACCAAAACCGGAACAAAATCCGGATGCGCCACGACCTAACCGCCCTCCTCGCGGCCAAGGCAGAAACGTAAAACGTAATCTCGATCCAGCCAATCTGCCGGTACCGAAAAACGAACAGGTTAAAAGTGAAGCTATTGAAGCTGTCGAAATGACTTCAACTGCACCGGAACTTGTTTCTCCAGTTGTTGCCACTACCGGCGATCAACCAAAAAGAAACAACGCCAGAAGAGGGCCGAATCGCAGAAGACCGCGTAACCCCAACTACAAAAAACCAGAAACGGATGGTAATTCATCACCTACCCAGAGTGATGCGTCCAGCGTAAGCAACGACCAGCCTCGTCCGGCTCCAGTCCGTTCTTATGACAATGACTTTGCAGAAAGAGTGGAAAGAACCGAACGCCCAGAGCCTCAAACTACAGCTCCTAGTCCGGTTAATAGTAACAATCAGGGATCAGATGCCCCAAAACCCGCTCCTATTGCTGAACCCGCACCCAAACCGGTAGAGTCAGCGCCCAAGCCTGTTGAAGCAACACCTAAACCGGCAGAAGCAGTAAAGCAAGAAACGGAATAACAAACCGAGAATTGAAGTGGTTGGTTGGCAACGCAGTTTTGCTTACTAACCACTTCAACCTAAAGAATATCAGCACAACGTTTACGAATATTCAGCTTTTACCTATATTTAACCTCCACCGCTCCCCAACGATCCCAATCTCGCCGAAAGCTGCAATTTCAATATTGCCGATTCGGTCATCTACAGTCATAAAGCCCATGGTTTTTCAGCTCTTGATTTACCTGGCACGAACTTCAACGACCCAACCAGCCCGTCCGCTCCTCCATTTTCCTACTTTTGGAGGCTCCACATTAGCCAACAGCAACTCAATGATTCTATTGGTAAACCGCCTTATTTTAAACATGGATTAACGAAATACTTATAGCCCAAGATTGCTTAAGCCTGAATGATCGTCGGGACGGCGGCCCTGCGGCCAATGGAATTTACGCTCGGTTTCATTAATCGGCAAATCATTGATGCAGGCGTAGCGGCGTTGCATCAAGCCGTTTTGGTCGAACTCCCAATTTTCATTGCCGTAAGACCGAAACCATTCTGCGTTGTCATTGTGCCACTCGTAGGCAAAACGGACTGCGATCCGGTTGCCTTCATAAGCCCACAGCTCTTTTATCAAGCGATATTCGTGTTCTTTCGCCCATTTCTGGGTAAGAAATGCGATGATTTGCTTCCGGCCTACCGGAAACTCGGCGCGATTTCGCCATTGGCTGTCGATGGTATAGGCCAGAGCAACTTTTTCTGGATTGCGACCGTTCCAGCCATCTTCGTCCATGCGTACTTTTTGAGTCGCCGTTTCACGGGTAAATGGCGGAAATGGGGGGGCGTGCTGCTTCGTTAGTATTCATGGATAACTCCTGGTTAATGAGGTGGTTTAGAGCTTGGCAATCTATTCGGATTGCCGCATTCCCGGCATGCCGACATAGCCGGGCAGTGCCTGAATTCGATTTATCCAGGCGATGACCGCCGGATAAGGTTCAAGATCGATTTTACCTTCCTGAGCCAATGCAATATAAGGATAAACAGCAATGTCGGCGACGGTTATTTGATCGGCAGCCAGCCACCCATGGTTATCAAGGCGTTGTTGCAAGATGCTCAGCAAGTTTGAGGTGACTTGTCTGGATTCATCGAGATTAATAGCGAGGCCGAACTTAAAATGCCGACGCAATCGGTTCGGCCCCATCGTCACTTCATGGGCGGCAGATGAAAGCCAAGCCATAACTTCGGCTAATGCCGCTGCATCAATTGGCAACCAGAATTCATTGCCGTATTTTCTGGCTAGATAAACCAGAATAGCCTGGCTGTCTCGAATAACTATGTCACCATCTGTTAATACAGGTACTTG
>JADHTX010000037.1 GCA_016784875.1 Methylobacter sp. | reverse complement strand
CTTTATTGAACATAACAGTTGCAGGCTTAACCATCAGGTTAGGTGCAACAACAGCCAACAAGCTGGAAAAACCGTCTTTGTTGTTTGTTAAGCAGTTTGCAAATGCTGTTTCAGCAGCTGAACCACGTGGTCCTACCATTAAATCGATGTGAGCAACTTCGTTGCCTTCGCCGATTAAAGATTCGCCAACGCATAATTTATTGATTTTAGCCATGCTTAATATCCCCTGTGAAGAAAAAAATGAAAAAATTGAATCTACTATCGACATTGTTAATGTCTCCTTATTTGTTTTTAACAAATTCCGTTTGAAGCCCTATTAGTAACAGCACTGTTACTAATTAAGTTCCTCTAAAATTGCCGTTAGTACTGTCGCCACAATCATATCAGCTGTCGTACCCGGATTTATACCATAAAGCTTAAGCTCCTGATCCAGGCAAAAAAGCAACGGCTTTATTTGTTTAGGATTATCAGTCTTAGACAACTCCTCACTGAGCTTAGCCATTTTAGCCGCCACCATCTCAGTGTACTGATCTCCATATTTCCTTTCGATATGGCTGTCTGGAAATTGACTGAGCAAATCAGCATACACTGCCGTTGCCGCCCAATTCCGGTCACCCCACCGGTTAAAAGCGATATTATACCTCAAAACTGAGAAATTAAAAATATCGTTATAACCCGTTATGTATTGCAGCGCAATGCGATCTTTTGCGCCGGCTAATTTCATAGCCTCTAGCAATGTCACCGAAGCTTGTTCACTGACATCCTGTTGATCAGAGCTGCCTAACCCACCCGGCGAGGCTAAGGTTATTGCCTTAAATACCCAATCGGTGTCCTCTATTGTCGACTCGCGAATCACTTTTGCGACCGCCTGCCTTAATGTTACATCCGCTTTTGTATAACGGATTGCCTGAATCAGCGGCGCACAAAGCAAAATAATGCCCAGATTCGTATTGCAACCTACTGCCTCCCGCGTTGCCTTGACAGCATAATAGATTTTTTCACCCAGAGAATAATCAGGATTGCAAAGCGCATCGGAACTCACTTTGGCGCTGAGCCTAAAATCAGCCACAGTCATATCGTGCCCATCCGCATAAACACTGACATTACCGGGCTTAAATGCCTGCACATCGACCTCGCAGGCTTGACAATAAAGCTCACTAAGCTGTTGAGACGAAACAATCATGCAACGGCAAACAATTCCGATTTATTCATCTTACGGGATATTAAATCCTCCACCATCAGCTCGGCAATATTGACGTCGCAAACGCTTTCCAGGCCTTTCCATGCAGGGATACTGTTAACTTCAATGACCGTGCAACGCCCTTCCCTATCCCGAATAATATCGACTCCGGCATAATCCATCGCCAATGCTGTCGTAGCTTTAACCGCTAAATCCACCATCTCGGGATCTAAATCAATTAATTCACAGGTCGCGCCTCTGGCAACATTATTAAGCCAGAATTTTCCGCGCCTGCGCATGGCAGCAACCGCACGGCCATTAATCACAAACACCCGATTATCCGAAAAACCGATACCTTCGCACTGAACAAAACGTTGCAGATAATAAACGCCATGACTGCCGGTTAGCCAAAATAAATCAGTCATCTTTTCAATGCGGCGTATACCTTCACCCTGCGAGCCGAACAAAGGCTTACTGATCAGCAAATTGCCCTGTTTCAATTCGGTTTCTGCAATCTTTAGCGCATCCTCACGATCACGCAACACCCAGGTCATCGGCGTGGGCAGTCCTGCATTGTGCAGTAAAAAGCTGGTCATGGCCTTATCGACACTACGCTCAACCGCATGCCCGTCATTGTAAACAGGAATCCCCATTGCCTTTAACGCATGCAGAATATCCAGATACAACACGACTTCTTCTAGCGAACCGCCAGGGACGCCGCGCACAAAAACCGCATCGGGTAACGCGTGTTCAAAGCCTGGAATAAAAATCGGCAATTGACCGGGTTCGATGACGAACCGACATTGAGTTAACGAAACATAATCTGCGCTATAACCCCGACAGGCAAAAGCCAAGCTTAATTGCTTGCCGTGCCAACCGGGATCATCGGTAAAAATAACTATACGACCCACGCCTACGCTCTCGGCAACTGCTCCTGCGTTGCTCTATCTCCTGCATCCTTGCAATCGTACGCCCCAAACGACTGATCCAATAGCGCATTATCCAACTTACCCGCACGGAAACTTTTGCCGGACTCTACCGCAGTGACTATAACGCTGGCAGGACTAAACAACATCGCATCGATTTTAAAAAAATCGTATTCATACTGCTTGAAGATGTCGGCAAACGGCTTGCCGTAATCTTTAGACGTTGAACTTGGCAATTCCTTAGCCAGTTTTTCAGCCGCCTCATCTGAGCCCTTGACAAAGATATGAACTTGACCAGCGAACAAAATTGCGTCATTAGTACGCCCCATGGCTTTAACAAAATTCGGATGCGGAGGGCAGATAGGCGCACTGCCGCTACCGTCGATAATATTTTCCAATGGGAAATGCAAGGCATGAGCCTTATGCATAGCGACCTCAAGAACCCGTGCGACCACTTGCACGCCACCGGCCAGACTACTGGTTGGAGTCACTATAATGGTCAGCTTGGAAGGATCAATATTACAGGCAGCCGCAACTTTTTCAACAATCTCAACCGGCGGAATCGCATCATTTTCAATCACCAAAACCGTAACATCATTGCTGTCTTGATAATCCAATTCCTTGTACAACTCTTCAACCGGCTCCTGTTTGCCGTCTTTTATCTTGGTTGCCATAGCCCGCGCCGGACCTGAGCCTAGCGCGTAATATTTTTCATGAGACAAGCTCCATCCTGCATATTGGCTACCCAAACAGCCCAGAACCGGATTACCGGTATGTACAGTCACAGACAGCGGCCAATTATCGGTATAAGTACTGTGATTGATGCTTACAGTGCCCATGCCCCCGAGACAGATTTCAGCAATAATGCGTCCAGCCTCAATACCGCCCGGTACTTTAATGCCTGCGTCGATGATAGTGCAGCCATTGGCTAACTTTTCCACACCTAATCGCAATTTGTCTGCATTATCGAGCAAATGCTTTACTAAGGGCTGGCTCAATTTGTTAACGCTAGCTGTATATTCCATGACGGTCAAAACCTTTCTAGTTGACTAATAATATGTTGTTGTTTAATCAGCAGCTGCTTAGCGACTGACCCTGATTCATTTTGGTGGGCAATAATACTGCAAATCGGCTGTCCTGTGCGAAAAAAAGAACCTGCCGTCGGCAAATCCATACACCATTCAGGCCATTCGAATCGTCCTGGAACCATTAAATCACACTCGGCATAAACGATCTGATAGCCAAGTATGGAGTGCACTTTTCTACCCATCACATTGATTAAGCCTTCACCAATACAGGCTTGAATATGCCGACTCAGCAAATCCTCATCATATAACTGCATACTGGCAGAAGGCCGGGGATTAATTTCCAGCACATAACTGCACTCATCTTTATAAATGAAATCCAAGGAATTCAAGCCTTTCAGAGTGAATGCAGGAACTAGTTGCTGCAACCAGTTCGTTACCCTGGCTTTATGCACATCCGGCAGATCGCAGCTGTTGATTACACCTGAAAAAACAAATGCCTGAGACTCGCTTAAACGCACAGGCCATTGACTATTAAAACCAATGACTTGTAGCTGTTTTCCGTCTGCCAGAAACAACACCGAATGCGGCGTACCGGCTTGAAATTTTTGCCAGTAACCCGATGTCTTTGCGTCGTCACCGGCCTGATAACGCTGTATACCAATACCGCCCTGCCCTTGCATAGGCTTAAGCAGCCAGCCATCAGCACAGTCTGGCACACTAAATACAACTTCGGGATGCGGAACGTTAAATTGCTCAAGTGTCGAGAAAAAAAACTGCTTATCCAACTGCCTTGCAAAAACATCAGGATAATTGCCCAGTAACATCAGTCGGCTATTCAGGTAATACAAGCTTTGGGGATAATACTCAAAACCGCTACCGTAAATCACACGGGTCACCGCATAGCGTTCGATAAAATACTCTACGGAAGCTGCCAAATCCGATTCGGCTAATGACTTTACCTGACGAAAATCTTCTGCGTAATTTTGCATATCCAAATCGGCAAACAGATCAATGACCAAAGGTTTCAAGCCGTTACTTCTTGCCGCCTGCGCCAACATACGCCCTGAATTGGCGACTATCAATACAGCACTCATGCTACACGTTACACAACAAAAACATCCCCTCCGCTATTTCGCGCACTGGCAACAACAAAACTCAACCTGTCAAAATGCGCAAACTCCCGCTTGGCTTGATTGACAATAGATTCAGCCAACTGAGGCCCATCAATAGCACAAAACCCGGTCGGCCCCCATGAGGTTTGACCGATAGCCACCGCACCTTGCTGCTCCAACCATTGCATGGCTGCCGCAACTTCGGGACTGGTAAAAACGCCGCCCTGAGCGGAGGAAAAATGCTCGCCAACCGAGCGTTGCAACTGGCTGATCACATCGCCAAACTTAGTAATGTCGTTTTCAGCCACCGCAGGCAGGCCCTGCATCAGCAATAAATAACATAAGCGTGCAGCTTCCGACTGAGGAAACGGCGGTAACTCCTTAAAAGCCTGAATCTCCTGCTGACCGTGCAGACCCTGACCGCGCTGATCGAACACCAAAATAAACCGCCAGTTGTCCGGCACATTCATGTGTGACAGAACCGGCGGGGTGATAGTTTTGTCGCCGCGACCGCCATCGACCACTAAGCCGCCCTGTTCAAAGACGCCGATACCGATACCGGAACGTAAGCCTCGGTCGGTTACCGCAGCAATTTCACGCACACTAAGGCCTAAGCCGTAATATTCATTCAACGCCGCGCCGATAGCCAAGGACATTTGCGTCCCTGAACCTAAGCCAACATGCTCAGGAATCGCGGATTCAATAATAACATTAAGCTTATCGGGTACCCGTAACGCCTTACTCAACAAGGAAAGACACTTTTCTGCCCGCTGCGCAGCAGGCCCGCTAATAATGAGTTTCTCAGCGTCGGATATCGACAAACGGGTGCTGATTTCATTAAGCGCAACGCCAATACTGCCAAAATGGCGGCCTAATGATCCGCTTAAATCAATAAAGCCCATATGCAATCTGGCGGGGGCAACGACTGAGACTTTAGAATGTTGAACTATCAAGGGTTATGACTGTGTTTATGCGGCAAAAAATTATTGAAAGTATACATGATCGGCCTATCGGCTGCGAACTAAGCACGGATCGCATGCGTAAATTGTGCCAAATCGTCCATCATCAAATCGCATAATTCGACCGTCAACGGATCTACCGGCGCTGTCGACGGTATAAACACCGACACAGCTCCAGCTCTGGATGCAGCCACGATTCCGGTATGAGAATCCTCAAGTACCAGACAGCGATCAATGTCCACCTGCAATAGTTCTGCGGCTTTTAAAAAAATATCCGGCTCAGGCTTGCCGTGCTGAACATGATCGCGACTGACGATCATTGAAAAAACCTCTTTCAACCCAGCCAATTCAAGGCATTCGAGCGCATTAACCGCCCGGCTGTTAGTCGCTAGGCAATAAGGCGTCTTGTGCCTGACCAGCAATTCCAACAACTCGGAAAAGCCGTGCTTGATATTGATACCGTGGACGTCAACATGATCACGCCAGCACTCCCCGCTTAGCCGATTAAAAGTTTGCAGATCAAATTCTGCCCCGCAAAAGGCTAGCAAATTCTTCTCGACATCCTGATAGTGCAGTCCTGACAGCGATAGACAAAAATCATCGGAAAAATCATAGCCCATCGAAATTGCAGCCTGTTGCCAAGCGATACTGTAAGTGCTCTCAGTATCCAAAACCAAACCGTCCATATCGAAAATAACCGCCGAACAATCCGCTAACCTAAGCACTGAATAACCTTGATATATTCGCCATGCGCTTCACGACTGGAACCGACCACAATCCGTTTAACACCTTGTTCCGATTGTTCCAGAACGCCGGATACCTCAACCATTTCCCCGCTGACGGCCTGCCCCGTATAGGTAGCCGTAAAGCTGACGATAGAACCGATCCCTTCATGGTCTATCTTGAATTCGGCCGGATAATCGAACGCATGAATATCGTCGCTCACCCTGCACTGCAAAGTAACCGTCCCGCACTTTTGATAGATAACAGACCCAACACTTGCGCTGTCATCGATAAAATTCAAATCGAATTTCCGTCCGTTAATCACCGCCTTATTTCCTTTGCGCCGCTCATGCCAGACATAATCGTCAAAACTTAAATCACAGGAACGACGAAGATAAGATTGCTGCCAGTCATAGCCATTCAAATCGTGCAAATCCCCCTGCCCGATTAGCTCCCGGGTGATTGCCCGGCATTGGTGAAAAATATCCCTGTTGTAACAGACCAAATCAATATCCGAATCTGGATTTTGAACGCCGACCAATATCGATCCTGTAACTCCGGTTTGCGCCAAATCCAGCCCGTATTGTCCGAATAATTCGCACAACCGGAACAAATCCCGCTCGACCGCCGCCGCGCCTGCTCCCGGCAGGCTTGCTGCATACACACCATCCCTGGCGATATCATGCCGGGATGCCTGCATAATTTGCTGCAAACGATGTTTAGGCTGGTGATGTTGAACGATTCGCTCTGCGGGAACCGCATGTAAATGCGCATCTAAAACCCGGGAATAATGCAAATAATCGGGATACAGTTGTTGCAGGAGTTGATTGGCAGCATCGGTCGAAACTTTTTTCCAGCCGGAAGGCTCAAGTACATAGCGCAAAAAACACAGCACTTTGCCCTCTTCCATCCCCTGTTCTACTACCGCAAAAATGAGCCCTTCAGCGGTTTCGATAAAATCCTTGGCCAAAAACATGCTAAAAATGGGTCAACCTACCTTTGAGCGTAAATGAAAAACAAACAAAACGGCGCGGCAGAACCGCACCGTAATAGCAGCTAGGCATATTCACGCTGATCCATTGCAACTTGCGCCGTAAAAAACCGTTTAAAATACGGCATAAAGCTGACCGTGATCGGAATCGAATAAAAGCAATACATTGCCGCCGCTTCGCCGGTTGACACGCCGAATACCCACTGCGGCATAAACAGCGTCATAATCGCCATGCCGAAATGATAGCTGGCAATACGCCGGTTATTCTTCCAGACAAAACCGCTGAGCCCCAGAGCAAAAAATGAGCCCCACGTTACCAGCAAGCCATAGGCGCTGGAGATGTGGTAACCAATATGGTACTTACCCATAAACAAGCACGAGATCATATTGCCGATAAAATTCGGCGCAACTTCGAGTAGCTGCCATTCTTTAGGCAGAAAACTAAACATCAAAAATGAAGAACTCAGAATTACACCGATCATAGTGGCCTTCTTCAACGCGGTTTTATCGGATGAATAAGTCGCCAACGCGGGCATAATCGCAAATGCTTGCAAACTGATATGGTAAACCGACAACTCACTCAAAAATTGATTAGTACCATATCCGCACTGATCCGCGACCGGATAAGCGAAAAACTGGATAAATTCCATCAAGGAAAAATGAAAAATCGCGTAAGCCCTTGCCACCCTAACCCAAAACGGTTCGGCCTTATCAAGAAAAGTAACGGTAGATGCGGCCAGCCCAGCCAACCCCAAGCCAAGAGACATATCAGCACTAAAACACATAAATTATTCCATAAGTATTTATTGTTAGAAAAATCGCGCGAAAAATTACCTTTATTTTTTGTAGCGTTTTTTATTTTACCGCCTAAGCTGCACCATGACCACCTTGGTTAATTCAAGATAATAAAAAATGGAGACCGGTAAAAATATAGACATGAATTATAGGCAAGAACATTAATCATGAAAACAAGCACAATACCCGAAGCAAAACATAATTTATCTAATTTGATTCATCGACTTGAAACGGAAGAAGCCATCCATTTGACCCACCATGGCAACCCCGTTGCAGTGATGATGTCAGAAGATCAAGATCAAAACCTGATCGCACCCAAAAAAAGTTTGAATACCGCAATACTAGAAATTGGCGAAATCAAATAAACCGGCACTGTAGACAGAGTATTAAGCGATAACGATGGGCTACGTGCCACATCCCATAAACTGAACCCTAGCCTCGAGATTCTTAGACGTAGACCGGAATAAGGCCATTCAAGCGCATAACGCGTGATGGCGTTCCTTGCGAACCACGAACTATAAAATGCATCTTACCGCCTTACGAAGCCGTTTTCGACAGGTCATAGTCATTTACAATTTCAATTACCACTCACCGAGTATTGATCGGTGTTTATTCGAATATCTAGCCATTTATTGGGCAGAGCTTCCACATCCCTATTCTCCAAACTTTGCATTAGAGACTGTCCGGTAAGCTTATGCATATCGGTGCCTATTAAACCGCCGATCTTGCGCCACTTGCCATTTTCAAGACTGAACACTCTGCTTGAATAAGAATCAAAAAAAACAAGCTCATCCGAACCATCAGCATTGAGATCAATTGCCAACATCTGGCATGACTGATTGTTAGCAGCGCAATTGAGCCTTTGCTCTTTCCCATTTAATTGCTTAACCAAGAAATCCACAAAAGCTGGGTCGAGCAGCGCACCCTCTGGATAAAGTTTGAGCTTGCGTACCAGCTTTTCATGATCCCATTCAGAAGACTCAGATCCTCTTCCATGATTAGGGAATTTTTTCTTTAAGGTCAATTCTACCTTTGTGTGAAGGAGATCGGCTTGTGGGTGACTAGTGTTATTCATTAAGCGTCTCAGTTCATCATTACCATATTTTCCTGCATTGAAACGTAGGTAATTAAAATCAAAATCATCTACAGCTGTCTTATCGGTTAATAGACGTCCAATTTGGCTATTAACCGAAATACGTGCGGGATCAAGCACAGGTGTAGAGATTAGCATTAGTAAGGCAACCATCATTATTGCGCCAACAATATTAACGACTTTAGCACCTACCATCCAATCTACCTGCCGACGCAGGCTAATCAAAGCATATCCAATCGCGTAAATAGATAATTCGAACACTGCCAGCGCAGCCCATATACGCTCTATTGACCATCCATACTGAAAAATACGCAAACCCAAAGAATATGCACAAAGTGCTATATACAAGGGCATTGCTACAAGCCCGAAAGAAATTAGATTTATTATCCACTTTGGGAATTTGTGCGCACCACTGCCGTCTTGCCAAGCCGCATTAAACAAAAATACCATCACCCCAAGCAACGTGAGCATCAGAGTCGTGGCATACCCCGTTTTCCATAATGGGGTCAAACCTCTAAACAGAAGTGCCAATAAAAACAACAGCATGATGAAAGTCACTAGCGGCAGCAGCCATCCCAACACATTAAGGCTAGTGCGATAAAGGTTGACCAAAGCCTCTTCCTTGGCAGAATAAAGCGAAAGCCCCAAACCAAAAGCAATAGCAGTAACGGGATAGACGAAATTTCGACCGGTAAACAACTCATAAAAGAAAGTAACTTGCAATACCTTAAATAGCCCGGCCCACAAAACTAACAAACCCCAGAATAACCCGACAAAGACAGCGGCTGACAAGAGCTTGGCCGTATTGCTCCATGCGGATGAAAACAACAGGGTATAGTCGTCACACCAACTGTGTCGGAACAATTTATGCTCAGCGAACGGCATCAGAATAAACCAGCAGGTAAAAACACTAATGGACATTAAGAATACTGGACCGTAAGAAAAATGATTCCGCAAATCTTCAATCCAAGCATGATACCCGACATAAGAAGCAGTCCCTGCTACAACTGCACTGAAACCAACCGCCAAAAGCCATAACAGTTTTTCAGTGCGATAACGAGAAAGCATCTGCAATGTTAAAGATAAAGTGGTAACCGTCACATACAACGGCAAGATCACAACGAAATAGGCTCCGGGATCATTAATCGTTACCACCCAATTATGTAACATAAGCAGACTAAATCCCAGTAATGCCGCCCATGCTATAATCCACATACGCTCTTCTCGTTTCATCGCTTTCCCCGTTATAAAAATACCTATTTTCTACAGAGTGTCATTTCCTTTATATCCAACTAACGACGGCACTAAAAAACAGTCATTATCGCATCTTGGCTATGCAGGTATCGAACCAAATTCGGGTAAAGACACACCATAGAAATTCTAGTGTAATCGACTGAATTTGCCTAAGGTAAAAGGTAGGGGTCAAGCCCATGCCTTAAAATAGATCAAACTTGCTAGTTTTTTACCGAGTGAATATACTAGCCCGGTAAAATTTGCTTTAGGTATTCATGGACTATCGTCCGCAGAATTGAAACGGGAAGTTGGTGCGCTTGCTTAACATAGCAAACAAAGCCCACGCTGCCCCCGCAACGGTAAACAAGTAAAAGGTTGGTAAACGCCACTGTGTGATGCATGGGAAGGCGCTAACCTTGAAAGATCTAAACTTTCAACTTGTAAGCCCGGAGACCGGCCTAATGCGATAATCGAATTTGTGCGCGGAGGGCGCTCAGATGGATTGCTCTCCTTCGCGTCCGTCCTGCACTTTCTCCCTCGTACAGATTATTTCCGCCGGGAATGCATTTGCGTTGCTGGTTTTTGCTGTCTCTTTTCCCAGGAGAAACCCCATGTCATCAACACCTGTTTTGCTGAATAACACTCAGATCCATACTGAAGTCTTAAAAGATAAAATACTGCCTGCAATGCTGGCCGGTATGCTGGGCTTGGCTTTGTTGTATACCGCTGGTTTTGCTGAAGCGGCACAAGTCCATAACGCTGCTCACGATGGACGACATTCTGCCGGTTTTCCGTGCCATTAATGTTTAATCTGACCACCTTCAGAGAGCTGGTGATTGCCGCTCTCTGGACAGGCTTGCTGGCGGGTTTGTTATTAACCGCCGTTCAACAAATTCAAGTCATCCCGACCTTGCTCCAGGCCGAAGTCTACGAAGATGCCGTCACCGTTGCCAATGCGGCAAACAGTCACGATCATCAAGACTGGCAGCCTGAAAACGGCTGGGAACGAACCTTTTATACTGCGCTAGCCAACATCAGCCTGGGCGTGGGTTTTGCTCTACTGATTGGCGCGATCATGTGTTTGCGCGGTCGTCCCAGCCATTGGCGTATGAGTCTGTTGTGGGGACTGGCAGGCTACCTGACCTTTTTCGTCTCGCCGTCTTTGGGCTTGCCGCCGGAAGTTCCCGGAACGGAAGCGGCCAAACTGGCGGATCGTCAAAGCTGGTGGCTGATAACAGTGCTGGATACCGGCTTAGGCCTGTCCCTGCTGGCGTTTGCCAAAACCAAAACTTATAAATTTTTCGGTGCGGTGTTACTCGTATCGCCCCATTTAATCGGTGCGCCGCAGCCGGAAGTTCCGGGCAGCGCAGCACCGGCAGAATTAGCTCAAACTTTTATATCCGCCGCATTTTTTGCCAATGCTGTTTTTTGGCTGGCTATCGGCGGTTTGATGGGACAGTTTTACAAAAAAGATTCATGAGAAGTCACGACAAGCACGTATTGATGTGTACCGGGTCACGCTGTTCTAACGACAATACGCAAATGTTCCAACAGCTGGGTCAAAAAATCGATGCCCGCCCTCAACTCAAAGTAAAACGCACCCGTTCGAACTGTTTTGCGGTCTGCAAAAACGGCCCGATTCTGGTCGTTTACCCTGAAGGCGTTTGGTATTCCTGTTCAGACGAGGCAGTATTAGAGCGCATCGTCAGCGAACATCTGGAAAACGGCAACGAAGTCAGTGAGCATGTTATTCACCGCTTAGGTACCGGCGATGCCTGATTTGAACAAGCCTATAGCGTTGCTAACTCACGCGCCCAACGATCTGATGGTGCTGCAAAGCGCTCAGGCGCAAATGCCGGACAATTTCCCGGAATGCACCGGCATTAACTTGCAGGCTTTAGAAAGCGACGCGCAAATGGCCGAATTGTTGCAGCATCAGCTGACTTCTTCGCGCATCATCGTGCTGCGCGTACTGGGCCGACTCGGCAGTGTACCCGGCTTTGCCGATCTGCTGCGTCATAGTCAAAACCAAGGTCTGCACTTGATCGCCATCAGTGGCACCGGCGAACCCGACCCTGAATTAGCCGCTGCGTCCACAGTGTCATCCGACGTATTGCATCAGGTTTCGGCCTATTTCCAGGCAGGCGGCTCCATCAATATGGCGCAACTGCTGCGCTATCTATCCGATCATTTTTTACTGACCGGTTTCGGTTTTGAACCGGCTGTCGATTTGCCCGAACACGGCATTTATCATCCCGATTTAGCCCAAGATGCCGGCATAGACGACTGGCTGGCTCTGCGAGCGCCGGATAAAGCCAGCGTCGGCATCGTGTTTTACCGCGCCCACTGGATGAGCGGCAACACGCGATTTATCGATGCGCTGCTTGAGCAGCTGGAAAAACTGGGCATGAATGTTCTGCCGGTGTTCACCTCGTCACTACGCGCAAGCCAAAGTAATCATTCATTGCCAACAGCGTTAAGCTATTTTAGAGGCGAACAAAGTACACATATCGACGTACTAATCAACACCACCGCGTTTGCAATGGGCGAAATTACCCCCGGCGGCACCACTCCTGCCGGCTGGTCTGTGTCTGTGCTGGAACAGCTCAATGTACCGGTGCTGCAAGCCATTACCAGCGGCATGATGCAGCAACAGTGGGAGCAATCGGCGCGCGGCCTCAACCCGCTAGATGCAGCAATGAACGTGGTGTTGCCGGAATTCGACGGACGCATCATCACCGTGCCGTTGTCGTTCAAGACGAAACTATCCAGTGAATTGATCGAATACGAACCGGTGCAAGATCGGGTAGCGCGCATCACCCAAATCGCCTCGCGTTTTGCAAGGCTTAAACGCCTGAACAATGCCGACAAGCGTATCGCTTTCGTATTCACCAACTCCAACAGCAAGGCCTCGCAAATCGGCAATGCGGTCGGCCTGGATGCACCGGCGTCATTGATGCAGATTCTGCACGCCATGCAAATCGCCGGTTATGACATCGTCGATTTGCCGGACCAATGCGCCGGGAGCGCATTGGGATGCGAAAGCACCCGAAGGGTGAAGCACTTGGATGTGCTTCATCAAAGCGGCACGACGCTGATCCACGAGCTGATCGACCGTTGCGCATACGACAACACCTATCTGACCAGCGAACAGCTGGCTCATGCTGTCGGTCGCGTATCGTCTACGCAATATGCAACTTGGTTTGCCGACCTGCCGGTTGAGCTGCAAGACAAAATGACGACGCAATGGGGAGCCGCGCCCGGCGAAGCTTATGTGCATAACGACCATATCGCCTTGGCTGGTATAGAGCTGGGCAACTGCTTCGTGGCCTTGCAGCCGCCGCGCGGTTACGGCATGGACCCCGACGCAATTTACCACCAGCCCGACTTGCCGCCCACCCACCATTATTATGCACTGTATCGCTGGCTGCGCGACGAATGGAAGGCCGATGCGATAGTGCATGTCGGCAAGCACGGTACGCTCGAATGGCTGCCGGGCAAAGGCGTTGGTTTGTCGGAAAATTGTTTCCCCGATGCGCTGTTGGCCGACATGCCGTTGTTTTACCCGTTCATTATCAACGACCCCGGCGAAGGCGCGCAAGCCAAGCGCCGCGCCCATGCCGTGGTCGTCGATCACCTGACACCGCCGATGACCACCGCCGACACTTACGGCGCATTGGCCCAACTGACTCAATTGGTCGATGAATATTATCAGGTGGAAGTGCTCGATCCGGCCAAGTTACCTTTGTTGCAGCAGCAAATTTGGGATTTGGTTAAAGAGACCAATCTGGATGCCGACTTGCAGGCAAGGTTGCTGCATCATGATCATGACCACGATGTCGGCCATCACCATGCTAATGACGCTCATGAGCACAGCCACGACGATCATCATCACGGGCATGACGAACATCACGTTCATGAAGAGGAGCATCATGCGCATCATCACAATCATGATTATGAACACGGCGAACACCATCACGAACATCACCACCCACACGAAGACGGACTGCCCGAACTGCTCAGCAAAATGGCCGGTGCCGATGTCGCGCATTTGATCGAAGATTTGGACGGCTACCTGTGCGAACTGGGCGCGGCGCAAATCCGAGACGGTTTGCATATACTCGGCCTAGCACCCGAAAACGAGCAACTGGTTGACATGCTGGTCTCGCTGACCCGCTTGCCAAACCAGGATATACCCGGACTGCCGATAGAAATTGCCAAGCTGTTCGGCCTGAGCATGGACTCATTGCTTGAACATCAAGGCCGTCGATTGGAGCAAGCGATTCCCGAGCTTGAAAATCTGGCCGGGCGGCCTTTACCTACTCACGCCGATGTCTTGGAAACCATCGAGGCCTTATGTAAATGTTTATTCAGTGAATTGCAGGCACATGATTATGCTGAATCTGCAATTGACCAAGCTATTACCGGTATTTATGGTTCCCACGCAGCGCATGGGAGCCATGATTTCACTGCCGTAAAACGCGTACTAAGCTTTGCCTGCCGCGAACTGGCACCCAACCTCGCCCTAGCCACCGACGAAATCGACAA
Organism: Methylobacter sp.; assembly: GCA_016784875.1. Classification (GTDB taxonomy): domain Bacteria; phylum Pseudomonadota; class Gammaproteobacteria; order Methylococcales; family Methylomonadaceae; genus Methylobacter_A. The sequence continues at coordinate 2,101 of JADHTX010000037.1, read as the reverse complement.
CTTACTAAGCGGCCTGTCCGGCGGCTATGTTCCCGCAGGCCCTAGCGGATCGCCGACACGAGGCATGGCGCACATCCTGCCGACCGGACGCAATTTTTACTCGGTCGATCCGCGCAGCGTACCGTCCCAATCGGCTTGGCGAGTCGGTCAGCAACTCGCCCATGAAGTGCTGTCCCGCTATGTCTGCGAAACCGGCGATTATCCCGAGAGTGTCGCGATCAGCATCTGGGGTACCAGCGCGATGCGCACCCATGGCGACGACGTGGCGCAGATTCTGGCGCTGCTCGGCGTACGTCCGGTCTGGCAAGCTGAAAACCGTCGTTTGACAGGCGTCGAAGTCATCCCGCTGGACGAACTGAAACGCCCGCGCATCGATGTCACGACCCGCATCAGCGGTTTTTTCCGCGACGCATTCCCGCAACTGATCGACTTGATTGACGACGCGGTCAACGCCGTTATTGCGCTGGACGAACCGCTGTCGCAAAACTTCGTGCGCAAGCACTATCTTGCCGAACTCGGCGAATTGATTGGATCAGGCCTGACTGAACAGGATGCATCAAGCCGCGCCTCCTTGCGCATCTTCGGCGCAAAACCCGGCAGTTACGGCGCGGGCATCTTACCGCTGATCCAGGAAAAAAACTGGCAAGCCGACGCCGATTTCGCCGAAGCCTACGTCAACTGGGGCGGCTATGCTTACGGGCGCGAACAACAAGGCCACGACCAACGCGACGCGTTCCGCACCCGCCTGTCCGGCGTCCAGGTGGCTTTGCACAATCAGGACAACCGCGAGCACGACATTTTCGACAGCGACGATTATCTGCAATTCCACGGCGGCATGATCGCCACGATCAGGGCCTTGACTGGCGCGCAACCGCGCAAGTATTTCGGCGACAGTCACGACCCATCGCGGGCGCAAGTGCGCGACCTGAAAGAAGAAACCTTGCGCGTATTCCGCTCGCGCGTGGTCAACCCCAAATGGTTGGACAGCATCCGCCGTCATGGCTACAAAGGCGGATTGGAACTGACTGCGACCGTCGATTATCTGTTCGGCTACGATGCCACAGCGCAGGTGATGGACGACTGGATGTACGAGCAAGTTGCCGAAACTTACGCGATGGATCCGGAAATGCAGCGCTTCCTGGAAGAAGCCAACCCGTGGGCGCAAAACGCCATTGCCGAACGCCTGCTGGAAGCCGCCGGTCGAGGCATGTGGACCGAGCCAAAACAACAGACACTGGACGCATTGCAGGCTTTATACCTGAGTAGCGAAACCCTGCTGGAGGCGCGCGGCGAAACACCGCGCGGGGCATGATGATTTTTTATCCACGAAATACACGAAAAGCACGAAAATATTCATATAGCCGTCAAGACCCCATTGACACCAAAATGACCTTGACGCTGGAGTGCAGGCTTCGCCTGCTCTGGCAAGCAAAGCTTGCACTCCGGTCAGTTCCTGCTTACCAAGAACTCCAGGAGCTGGTTCCCAAGCTCCAGCTTGGGAACCCAGTACGCGAAGCTAGAGCTTCCAAGACTGCATTCCCAAGCTGGAGCTTGGGAACGAGCGTAGCCAAATGAACCACACCACCTTCCCTTTTTCCGCCATCGTCGAACAGCCTCAGCTCAAGACTGCGTTGCTGTTGTGCGCAGTAGACCCCTCATTGGGCGGCGTGTTGATACGCGGCGACAAAGGCACCGCAAAAAGCACGGCGGCGCGGGCGCTGACCGACATCCTGCCGCTGATCGAACGGGTTGCCGGATGCGCGTTCAACTGCGCCCCCGGCGCTCCCTACCGGCACTGCGAAACCTGCAACAGCGAACATGCAGCAGCGCAAGCGGACTCCGTACCTTTTGTCACCCTGCCGCTTGGCGCCACCGAAGATCGCGTGATCGGCGCCCTGGATTTGGAGCAGGCGCTTAAAGGCGGATCGCGCGTGTTCAAGCCCGGCCTATTGGCTGCGGCGCACCGGGGCATACTCTATATTGACGAAGTCAACCTGCTGCCCGACCATCTGGTCGATGTGCTGCTGGATGCGGCGGCGATGGGCGTCAACGCGGTGCAGCGCGAAGGCCTGTCGGTCAGCCACCCTGCCCGCTTCACGCT
>JADHTX010000036.1 GCA_016784875.1 Methylobacter sp. | reverse complement strand
AAGCCTTGCTGGAAGCGTTGCACTCTGCCGCCTTCCTGATCCACGGCGATCAATATATGGCCGTTGCGTGCAGCGCGGATGCTGTTAATCAGCTCCGTGACTTGTTCGGGGTTTTGATAATTGCGTGAAAAAAGAATCACTGCCCCGGTGTTGGGATGGGTTAGTTTATCTTTTTCTTCCGGTGCCAGGGTTAAGCCCGCAACATCCAGCATTATTGGGCCGATGGGTAGATGAGTTGTCATTACGTGGATTCGTTTTAAAATTGATGAGCTTGGCCTATACTAAGCCACTATTTTTTAGTTACACGGAGTTTGTTATGCGTTTATTGGTTGTGATATTAAGTCTTCTATTTATTTCTGCTGCTGTTGCCGTCGAGGGTGAGGAAGGAGCGGCAGTCGGTCCGGAATATGTGGAAATGGACCCTAAGTTTATCGTTAATTTAGCGGAACCCAAAAAATTTTTGGCGATAAACGTACAATTGTTAGTTGAAGGTGTGAGTGCTATTGCGGCGGTAAAAAAGCACATGCCTGCGTTAAGACACGGATTGATTATGCTGTACAGCGGCAGGTTGTCTGAGGACTTGCAAACCATGGAGCAGCGAGAGGCGTTGCGTCAAGAAACGACGGCTGTTATTCGTCAAACACTGGAAAAGATGGTAGGCAAAGGTCATGATGAAGGTTTTAAAGAGGCTTATTTTACTGAATTCATGGTCGATTGATTTTTTTAGGTGTAAAGCCAAGCAGGTAATATCGGTTTACATTTTTAATCGGCTTTTAATCAGAGCCAAATTTTCTGCAATTTGCTGTTCTGTGTAAGGCACGACAGCAAATTTTCCCCAGACTGGCGCAGGCCAAGCTTTATCGGTCCGGTAGCGGACGACATGGTGGATATGCAGTTGTGGGACCATATTGCCTATTGCGGCAATATTCATTTTGTCGGCTTGATAAAGTATCGCCAGATTCTCAGCAAGATAGTTCGATTCCTCAGTCAGTAATTCACGATCCGGTTTGCTTAGCTGGTAAATTTCTTGTAGATCCGTTCTTTCCGGCACCAGTATAAACCAAGGATACTGGCTGTCATTCATCATCAATAATCGACATAATTCAAAACGGCCAATGGCTATGCAATCTTGCTCTAAGCGGGGGTGCAGCTGAAAACTCATGACACTATTCATCCTAAAAAATAAAAGCAAAGCTTGAAAATGGCTGGATAATCAGTTTAACTTATTAATTCGACTGAGAATATAACAACAATAAAATAATAGGAGGATAGATTTATGTCCGCTAGAGCTCTTTCAGATCAAGCCATTTCAGTTCAAGCTATGCCCAATGATAATCAGCTGGCCATTTCGTTCCGGTTGTTATTGGGGCTTTACGCAATTATTCCCTTATGTTTATTGCTACAGTTGTTTGACGGTTGGTTTTGGAACGGGGCCTTACAGCAAAATTTACCCACTAGCCCCAAGCAGTTTTTATTGTTTCAAATTCTTTTCGGAACGCCGCATATCGTCGCCAGCTCTATTTTGCTGGTCAGCAATACCGAATACTTAAAATTATATAAGCTGAAAATCATTTTAATGACGGCGGCGATTGTGATGATTTTCGGGGTCGGCAGTCTGTTTATTCCCTATAAAGCACTTTACTTGATAGCGGCTTCCTGGACGGTATATCACGTCTTGAAGCAACAAATTGGCGTGGGCAGAGGCTTGTGTCGTCTGCCCGATTGGGCTTTTTATCTGCTTTTGTGGCTGAGTGTGGCAGCGGGGATTTTTGTGTATATCGGCATATTCCTAAAAAACAGTCTGGATATGCAGCAGGTGGAATGGATAAAATTGGTGGCGGGCGGTTTATGTGTCGGGATGATTTGCAGTGCGTTGTTATGCCAACGCTATGCGACTACGGCTACGGGAAAATGGTTTTTGTGGTCGAATGTGTTGTTGGTATTAAGTAGTTTTTATCTGTTTGTTCAGCAGTATTATTTCCTTGCGATCTTGGTGCCGAGACTGGTGCATGATGCGACGGCTTATGTTTTCTATGTGGTGCATGATTACAACAAGCATCGCCGACAACCGCAAAATTTCATGTATCGCTATGCGGCGCGTTTTCATCTGCCTATTTTTATTGTGTTGCCGATATGTTCGTTTTTGCTGGCGTTTGTGTTGCAGAGATACGGGGACAGTACGCTCAATGCGGTCACCGAGTTGTTTTTCGGCGTAGAGATTCGCAAAGCAATTTCTGTAGGTTTACTGGGTTATCTGGCATTAATGCATTATTACACCGAGGCTTTTACTTGGAAACAAGGGTCGCCTTATCGGCGATTTATTGCATTTTCGAAAAGCAGGTAAATGGAGTTTGATGGCGTACGAATGAAGAGGATCGTTAGGGGGGGCGCATTTAACTGTGAACATCGGTTAAATGCGCGTTATTTGTATGCCTTCCAGATCCTTAACGGCATCTTCAGTATGGAAAAAAACCTTGCCGGGTTTCAGTTGCTGGACAAAGTCGGTTTTTTCAAGCTTATCGAGTACCGGGCCTTTTGCTTCCGATATATGCAAGGTCAAATTCGATGCTTGCAGGGTCTTATTCAGATTTTCCAACACTTCCAGTGCGGTGGTGTCTATGTCGCTGATGGAGGCAAAAATCAGCACTATATGCTTAATGTCCGGCTGCCGTTTCAGTTCAGACCCAATAAATTCCTCAATGTAATTGATGTTGGCAAAGGTGATGCTCTCATCGACGCGCAGTAACAGCAAATGAGGCCAGGTTTCCACTCGATGGCGTTTGATATTGCGGTAATGCTCGCTGCCGGGGATTCGCCCGACCACGGCAATATGCGGCTGGCTGGTTTTGCGCAGGTGGCTGATTAGGGTCAGGATAATGCCCAGAGTGATACCTTCTTCAATACCGTAGAATAAAACGCCCAGTAAGGTGGCGATTTCGGCGATGCCATCGCCTCGGTCATAGCGCCAAGTCAGGAGAATGTTGCTTAGTTTCACTAAAGGGATAATGGCGACCAGAATGATTGCCGCCAACGCTGCTTTGGGGATGTTTTCAAACCAGGGGCTAAAGAAAATGACAGCTAAGGCAAGAAGTCCGGCGGCGATCAGCATTGCTATTTGAGTGCGAGCGCCGGCGGAAAAATTTACCATTGTGCGGCTAAATCCTCCGGCTACCGGCATTCCGCCGGAAATGGCAGCGGCTAAATTGGCAACGCCTAAGCCAATCAATTCTTGATTGGGGGTGATTTTCTCGCCTCTTAAATTGGCGGTAACCTTGGCAATGGCAACGCTTTCAACATAGGCAATCAAGGTGATGAAGCCGGAGTAGGGCAGTAGCAATCGCCATTTTTCAAAAGAACCGAAAGTTAGGTTTAAAGCAGGGAAGCCGGATGGAACCGAGCCGACGACCGCTATAGTGTGTTGTCCCGCCTGATCGAAATAACCGACTGCCAGAGTTGCCAGAATGATGGTTAATAATGGCCCACATTTGCTTATTGCTGTGATTAGGGAGGGTTGCAGGCCTATTTTTTTAAGCATATGGATTAACGGCCCGCTAAACAATACCAGCAATCCAAGCGAAGCGAGGCCGATGAATAGAGTCGCCGGGACAATGCCGGAAAAATAAAGGCTGTAACAGTTAACATCAAGGTCGCATGATGGCGATTTTAAGCCGAACAGCTGCGGTAATTGGCTGCCGATAATCAATATCGCGGCGCCGCTGGTAAAGCCGGTGAGTACCGGATGGCTGATAAAATTCACCAGTCCGCCCATGCGTAGCAGTGCCATCAATAACATGATGATCCCGCTTTCTGCCGATAGGATCAGTGCGCTTTGCACGGGGTTGCCCAGCGCATTGATCTCCGGTGCCGATAAGGCGCCGGCAATCATGATCGCGGCAATAGAAACCGGTCCTACCGACAGGGTTCTGCTGGTACCGAGTAGAACATAGAACACCGGCGGAAGGATACTGGCATAAAGCCCTAATTGCGGCGGTAGACCGGCTAGGATTGCGTAGGCAATGCCTTGCGGAACCAATAAAATAGCGGTGATGATACCTGCAAATAGATCGCCGTTAAATTCCTCGCGAGTGTAGGTTTTTAGCCAGCCTACGATAGGAAATAACTGCGTTAATCGTGAGTTGTTGGATTCTGTATGAGGCATTGGGAGAATGAAAAGGGCGAAAGGGAAGGGGCGAAAGGCGAAAGATATAAAGCGTTTTTTTATCTTTCGCCTTTCGCCGAATAATTTAATCTTCCTTCATGAACTTTTTGGCATAGCTTTCCAGGTGAGGAATATCAATACGGTAGCCTTTAATCATCAAATGCCAGTACAGCCACGGGAAACCGGTAGTTTTACCCCACCACCAGATAGCGCGGCTTTTTCTCGGATCCAGAAAAGGGAAAGAAGGCGTTACTTTGCCGTCGTAAGAAAACTCAGCCAGCATCACTTTATCCAGCGAGGTGGTTAACGGGCAGGAGCCGTAACCGTCATAACCTTCTTTGAGATCGGTATTGTTCTTCAGGCTAAGTATATTGTCGACCACGACCGGAACCTGTTTGCGTACTGCTGCGGCGGTTTTGGCATTGGGTGTTGCAGCTGCGTCGCCCAGACCGAAAATATTACCGTATTGGTTATGTTGCAGAGTTTTGGGATTGACATCGATCCAACCGGCGGCGTTGGCTAGAGGACTTTTTTTAATAAAATCCGGCGCACTTTGCGGTGGCGTGACATGAATCATATCGAACGTTTTGCTGATGCGTTGCTTGTTGCCGTCGCTGTCGGTGACTTCAAAGGTTGCGGTTTTGGCCGGACCATCGATAGCAACCAGATTGTGGTTGAAACTGGTTTTAATCCCGTAATCGGCGACGACTTTGCTTAAGGCTTTGGCGAAAAACGGTACGCCGAACAGTCCCGGTCCGGCATTTAAAAATTCAATGTTGAATTTGTCCAGCGTGCCTCTTTTACGGAAGCGGTCTGCCGCCAGGTACATGATTTTTTGCGGCGCGCCTGCGCATTTTATCGGCATCGGCGGTTGGGTGAACAGCGCCGTGCCTTCCTTGATATTCTGGATGCATTCCCAAGTGTATTCTACGGTTTCGGCGGAATAATTGCTGCATACATTGTTTTTGTTCAGGGTATCTTTCAAGCCTTCAATTTTGTCCCAATCCAGCTGTAGGCCGGGGCAGACTACCAGATAGTCGTAACTGAGGGTGTCGCCGGAACGCAAGCTGACGCTGTTGTCGTTCGGTTGAAAGGTTTCAGCATAATCTTTGACCCAGGTGACGCTAGGGTGGATCAAATCCGCTTCATTGCGAATGGTTTGTTTTAAGGTATATGCGCCGCCGCCGACAATGGTGAAGCCCGGTTGGTAATAGTGAACTTCAGATGGTTCAACGATCGCCATATCAATATCTGCGTTTTGACGGCGCATGTTGTTGGCAATAGAAGCGCCTGCGGCTCCTCCTCCGATAATGAGTAAGGTGTAGTGTTTGTTTGACATAATTTCCTCTTAAGTCTGTAGTTATTAGAATATTTCGGTACACGATAAAAGAGTGTAAATCAACACTCATTTTGTCATCTACTATTTTTTCTTTATTTTGCGACTTCTTTTTTAAGGCGCATGATTGCAACGCCAACTTCATTTGATATAACAGTAAAAGGCGTAATGCCACCCAGTATTGCCACAGCTATACTCTGTTTTTTTGCATTAATGACGAATTTCCTTTTTTGTTAGGTTTAATCGTTCGGGATTACTTACGAAATGCAAGCTTGAGAGTATTGCCCGACTTTGTTGGCTTAACTTACAATGCTTGATTTTTTTTCCAAGCTTCGAATCCACCGGCCATAGACAGCACATTAGTGTAACCCAATTGCTGCATGGTTTGCGCCGCTAAAGCCGAGCGATTGCCCAAGCGACAGTAGATGAGTACAGCTTTGGATTTGTCGGCCAGTTCAGGCATATTGCCGATTTTAAACTCCAACATGCCGCGCGGCACCAATAACGCCTCGTCAATATGTCCGGCGGCGTATTCGCTTTCCTCGCGGGTATCGATGAGTACGACATTGCCCTCGGCAAGCAGTTGTTTGGATTTTGCGACATCGATTTCAACGATATGTTGCTTGGCGATTGCCACCAAATCTTCGGTTCTTGTTGTGGCGCGGAGCGGCAGCGATTCGTCTCTGAGCGCCACGGCATCCTGACGCTCATTCTCATCTAGGCCGCAGTAACGGTTGGCGGGTACCGCTTCGTCTATCAACCGGGGTTTGGGTAAGTTCAGGTTAAGCATGATTTCGATAAACTGCTCGCGGGTCTTGCCTGCCAAACGCGGATTAGTCGTGCGTTCCTGCATAATACTGCTTACCCAGCGTTGTTGGTAATCGTGGCCCGGGTAGACCAGTGTTTCATCCGGCAGGGTAAACAGACGCTGAGTAATGCAGTCGTAAAGCGCTCCGGCATCGCCGCCCTGGAAATCGGTGCGTCCGCAACCGCCGATTAATAACGAATCGCCGGTAAACAGGCGATCGCGCCAAAGAAAAGAAATACTGCCGCGAGTATGTCCGGGCGTGGCAATCACTTTGATCTGTTCGTTATCTGCGAATTTGAAAATATCGCCGTCCTGAATTTGAATGTCGGCCGACTCCGCGCCGCACAAGCCGCTCACGCCGGTTTGCGCTCCCAGGCGTTGACGGAGCAGGCCGCTGGCGGTGATATGGTCGGCATGAACATGGGTTTCCAGCGAATATTTCAGTTGCAGTCCGTGCGCTTCCAATAGCTCAATATACCCATCAATATGCGTATTGACCGGATCAATAAGGATGGCGTCTTTACTGATAGTGTCGGCAATCAAATAGGTGTAAGTCCAGGTTTCCTGATCGAATAATTGTTTGAATAGCATGTCTTTCTCCAGTGGGTGGATGGTATTTGGATTGTTTAAAGCAATGCCCGTGCCAAAAGACGGAAGGCTAGGGAACGTGCCTTTCGCCTTTTGGCTTGTGTCTTTTATCTGTTTCATATATTGTTTCAATGAAACATCTATTTGATTCAGTGAGACATACATGAAACAGACGAAACATATTCCCGAACCATTGGCTGGCTGGCTGTCGCATCAACCTTTGCAAACGTTGTTTTTAAAACTACTCGATCTTTGCGATATTGCAGGCCTTTATATTGTTGACCGGGATCAACAGGTCATTTATTGGAGCCGGGGGGCAGAGCAGTTATCGGGATTGACAGCCGAGGATGTCACAGGCAAGCGTTGTTTGCAAGAATACGTGATTACCAAGAGCAGCGACCATCAAAAACAACTCATAAAGTCCTTGCAAACAGATCAACAAAAAATTGAGCTGGAAAAAATGACTCAAGTTTTGTATGACCAGGATGGTGTCTATGCCGGTGGCTTGGGTTTGCTGCTTCCTGTTTCGAAACAATCGGCAAACGCGACATTGTCGATTAGTTCAAGTGAAGCTTCCGCCCCTAGACTGGACCCTGTAGGCGAAGCTGCTGAGCTCGGAATGCACGGTTTTCATGGCTTGCTAAGTCGTTCACCGGCTATGGAGGCGGTTTTTCAGATTATACAAAATGCCGCAGAAACGGAGGCGACGGTTTTGGTAAGAGGTGAGAGCGGTTCCGGCAAGGAACTGGTTGCCAAGGCCATTCATGATATGAGCGTCCGGAGCAATGCACCTTTTCTGGCGATCAACTGTGCAGCCTTATCCAGTAGTCTGTTGGACAGCGAATTGTTTGGGCATGTGCGTGGCGCATTTACCGGTGCGGTCAAGGATCATGGCGGCCTGTTTCAACGTGCCCACGGTGGAACATTGTTTCTGGATGAAGTGGCCGAACTGCCGTTGGAATTGCAAGCCAAGCTGCTTCGGGTGATACAGGAAAGAAACTTTATCCCGGTAGGCGGCGATCGTTCGATTGATGTTGACGTGCGTATCGTCGCGGCGACTCATCGTTCATTGCGGGAAGAAGTTAAAATGGGTCGTTTCCGTGAAGATTTGATGTATCGGCTTAGAGTCGTGCCCATTTTTATTCCGCCGTTGCGGGAGCGTCGGGAAGATATAGGGCTGTTAATCTGGCATTTTATCAAAATGCATAATGCCGACAATTTCAGGAAAATTGAAAAAATCGACCCGCAGGCCATGCGCGCCTTGCTGGATTATGCGTGGCCCGGCAATATCAGAGAACTGCATAATGTCGTGGAATATGCGTTTGCGGTAGGTCGAGGGACGACGCTTCGCTGGTCGGAATTGCCTCCTGAGTTCAGGGAATCGCGAAGTATTGAGCCGCAAGCCGTGCAAAACATATCACTGTCTGCCGCTGAAGAATCCTCAGCAATCCGTCAGGCGTTGGAACAGAGTCAGGGTAGAGTCAGCCAGGCCGCTTGTTCGCTGGGTATGAGTAGGGCAACGTTCTGGCGCAAGCGTAAGATTTATGGGGTTTAGCGAGCTAATTGAATCGGCAGGCCTCGTAAGCCGGGTTGTTATCAGGCTTATGAATATGAAACCGTAAGTTTATTGTTGTTAGACCATTCTCCCTAGTGTATAAGATATGCCGATTCAAATAATAATTTGTTAGGTTTTCGCTATGCATTATCGCGATTTTCTTGCTGTGTTAACGTTCTCCATTGCATTTAGTGTTGCTGTCCCTAACTGAGATTATGATTTAAAAATCAATTTTTTTACCAAACTCTAACGTAAACCTGAGTGATGCACTTTGGTAAGCCGGAGGTCTTGAAAAACGAACGTAACATGACTAAACCGGCTCCGCGTCTTTCTCGGGCAAATTGGAGGTTGCTGTGGACTGCCGTAATTCCTGCAACTGTCAGTCTATAAGCCATAGCGTTATTGGCAATAGTGCGCGAGTAACAAAAAGTCGGATAGGTTGGGCATGTTTTTATGCCCAACATCTGGAGAAGCCAATCAATTGCGAACCTAGATTGTTTTTGGTCGGTTCTTCTGTTTTTTATGGTTAATTGGGCAGTACCCAATTAGCTTTACGTAAGGCAATTTAGCCTTTTAATTGGGAGAAAATTATGCAAGCGACAAATCGGTCGGTTAATCTCGGTGAGCTGGTCTATAAAAACGAAAAAATTCTATTTACTTTTCATTTTGTGCTGGCAACACTTTTTTGGCTTGTGCTGATCGTCGGTACCATGGGCATGGCATTGCTTTATATGCTGTGCTTATTTATTGGCTATTTGTTTGCGCAGTCTGCACTGATCGCCTGGATTAAAGGCAATGGCGTACAAATTAGCGGAGAGCAGTTTCCTGATCTTTATGAGCGCTATGCTCGTTGCTGCGAAACATTGGACGTCACACCCTATCCAGATGCCTACCTGATAAACGGTAGCGGGATGTTAAATGCTTTCGCGACACGCTTCCTTGGCCGACATTTTGTGGTTTTATACTCTAATGTAGTGGATGCGATGGAAGACAATCCGGAAGCAATTAATTTTTATATCGGCCATGAACTCGGCCATATTCAAAGAAAGCATCTTCAATGGGGGCCTTACATTTGGCCTGCCGGTATCTTGCCGCTACTCGGTTCGGCTTATTCCCGAGCTCGTGAGTATACCTGCGACCAGTTCGGACTCGCTTGCTGCAATGAATCGAAGCCTGCCGTACAGGGGTTGGTTGCCTTGGCGGCCGGGGAGAAGCGCTGGGCGACGTTAAGCATTCCGGCTTACTTGGAACAAGCAGAAGAAACTAACGGTTTTTGGATGTCCTTCCATGAACTGGTTGCGGATTATCCATGGTTAGTGAAGCGAGCTGCTCGACTCGAAAATCCCAATTACTCTTTGCCCATACGCAACCCATTTGCGTGGCTGTTTGCGTTGTTTGTTCCTCGATTAGGTGTTGGTGGCGGAATGGCCGGACTACTGACAATGGTTGCAGTGATAGGCATATTGGCTGCAATCTCAATTCCTGCCTATCAGGATTATACTAAGCGCGCACAACAAGCACAGGTGCCGTCGGCACAGATGTCTAGTCCGTTAAATTTTAACAATTAGTATTTTATGGCTCCTCTTGATTATCGACGGGACTCAATATGAACAAAGAAGAACAATTGCGGACCATCAGAAAACGGGTGTTTGAATTAACCATTACCGGTACCACTACAGCATCGGATTTGGATGCACTGCTTGAACGCTTGTTTGCAATATTACGAGACTATCACGATTTGCCTTTGGAGCCGAGTGGGGCGGTGGTGTTGCTTAATCCTAGGGGGCGTTATTTTCAAGTTGCACAATTCGGTATGGAGCCCGCATGGAAATCGCATTTGCGCTGGGATTCCGGGGTGTTTGCTTCTGCTGTGATTAAGCGAGGATGCCGGGTTGAAACTGTCCCGTTTGTTTATGGCGAAGATGGCGAACATCAATCACAGCAGCGGTTGTTTTTGTTGCCGCTGAGTATTGATGATCAAGGGATTGGCTACACTGTATTGTTTGTTCCGCTCGATTATCAAGCGTCATCGGTTCATTTTGAATTTATGAGTGACTTGGCATACGCGCTTTCCGGTTTGGTTCATCGTGTACTGACCAATGAGGCTCTGTATATTCGTGAGTTGGAACTTGAAGAAGCGCGTGCAGAGGCTATTCACAATTTGGGGGTGGCCTCGGAATACCGCGACAACGAGACCGGTTGGCACATTATGCGCATGACCAATTATGCTCTGGCGATTGCCAAGGCGATGGGACTATCGCAAGATCAACGTGAATTACTTTATGTCGCCGCACCGATGCATGACGTGGGGAAAATCGGTATTGCCGATGCGGTGTTGCTAAAGCCGGGCAGGCTGACTACCGATGAATTCGAGGTCATGAAAACGCACACCAATATCGGTGTTTCCATTTTAACCGGTAATGACGCATTGAACGCCGCAGCGCGGGATATTGCCGGATCGCATCACGAACGCTGGGATGGATCGGGATATCCGCAAGGCTTGGCGGGCGAACAGATTCCGCTTTTAGCACGGATTTGTTCGGTAGCCGATGTGTTCGATGCATTGACCTCGACGCGCCCGTATAAAAAAGCGTGGGCTGTGGAGGAGGCGGACGCTTATGTTGTTTCTGAGGCGGGAAAGTATTTTGATCCAGCCATTGTGGAAGCTTTTAAAATAGCTAGGCCGGAGATTTTACGAGTGCGCGAGTTGTATCGAGATGACATTATCGATCCCAAACAAGTCTTGATGCTCCCACCGGTAGAAGCGAGAAAAAATGCCTGGGTCCCATGGCATGAAAGTCTCAGCGTGGGCATTGATGTGATTGATGAGCATCATCGCTATTTGTTCGATTTAATCAACGATTTGTATGAGGTTGTCACCAATAAACTAGGGATTCGCGAAGTGGCTAGATTGATCAAGGCGCTGGATGCTTATGCCAAGGTGCATTTTCGTGCCGAGGAACAGATGATGACGCATTATAGCTATGAGGGTATCAATCGTCAGGAGCATCAGCATCATGCTTTCGAAGCGAAAATTCGCGAGTTTTACGAAGAACTGCACGCCAATCCGTTGGTCGCTCAGTTTGATGTATTGTCTTATTTGCGCGATTGGTTGGTGAAACATATTCTGGTCGAAGACATCCGGCTGAGTTCGCTGGTCAATGCCTAAAGTCAACTTCAATTAAGGCATCGGTGCATCCTGCAATCGGGTAATCCAGGCTTCTTTAGCATGCGGATCAACATGAAAGGCAAGATTTTCCGATTTATGCAACAAGCCTTGTTCGCCCGAGGCGTTAGGGTTGAGTTGGCGTTTTTCAATAAAATCCGCCATACGGCGTACGTTATAAATCAACAAGCCCCGATAATGATTTTGCGTAGGATAAATTTGAAATCCGACATTACTTTCTTTAAAAGCCGGGTTGCGGTTTAGCCATTGTTCGATGTGACCGGCATCATGATCTGCCAATTTTTTTAAAATAGACTGCGGATGCCGACTGATAATGCCTCTAAAATGTTCACGTAAACTATTCGATAATTGATTACGTTGCAATGCGCGAATATCCTCATCGGTAAAATCAAAACTCTCGGCGACTAAATAATGTTTATTGCGTTAAATAAATTTTTTGTTTTCGGGCCATAGTCCGTAATCATTCGTTACATTATTTAAGCTTTGGGTGCGAGTTGGATCGAGCGCGTGTTGAAACGCCAAGCTAACTGCATCATGGGGGCTTTGCGTCTGATGAAGCGCAATGCTGTCAGTCGATTCCAAACGTCTAAAATCGATACCTTGTTCGTAGACGCTTTTAAAAGCGGGCAAATTGCTTAATGCGGACATGAAAAGGTCCAAGGTCAAGCGATTGCCGTAGGCAAACGGGCGAATGCAACGCATTTGTTGATAAAAACGCGCCAAGCGTTCGGCAATATTTTCGGTGCGCATGACAAAACCGTTGTTATCGAAAATGGCGCTGTCGTAATTATTATCGTCATTTAATACCAGGCATTCGATCGCTTCACGGAAGGCTAAGCGTTTGGCGGCATCATTCATCACGCCCGGACGGCGGTTAACGGTAGGCTGCTCTTTCCAGTCGTGAAACATTTCTCCGTGGATACGGGAAAACAATACCGTCATATAAGTCACGCGTTTAGCTTGGTCGTGGGAAACCGTTTCTTCGACTTCTTTTTGCAGGAGCGATAATAATTTCATCCCTTGGGCGATTGCCAGTACCGTGCGTAATTTTTTTAATTGCGCATAGCTGGAAAGAAGATGCATTGTTTTATCGCTCATTGTATTACCTGTATTTTCGGAATGCCCAAAACTAAAAAAGTCCGATGCAGGCTTTTTTAATTACGGATTATGTCGCTAAAGCGGGGTGAGAGCAAGGTGCGAGGCTCAATGCAAGAGCTGAAACTTGTTCCCTTTGCAAAATGTATTATACAGCCGATTGTAGTGATTGAAATGTTAGACGATGAACCTATTGCGACTGATTTGCCTTTGAAAATCAATGTACGTATTGCATAATCTGAACAAACCCTGCCCCAAAAGAGTCTGTTGATATGCCCCTCGTCCTTATCATTGAAAACGAAGCCGCCATTGCGGAAACGATTTGTTATGCGCTGAATACCGATGGTTTCAGCACCCACTGGAGTGCGACCGGCACCGAAGGCATTGAGCAAACTCTCGCCTTGCAGCCGCAATTGATTATTCTCGATATTGGCTTACCGGACATTAACGGTTTCGAGGTATTAAGGGCTTTGCAAGCAAAGCTGGACTGCCCGCCACCGGTGATTTTTTTGACGGCGCGTAGCGAGGAAATCGACCGGGTAGTGGGGCTGGAGTTGGGCGCTGACGATTATATCATTAAGCCGTTCAGCCCACGCGAACTCAGCGCCAGAGTCAGGGCGGTGTTACGCCGCAGCCAACCCAAAATAACTCCCGAAAATAATGAACGGTTTCGGGTGTTGGCCGAATCCTTTGAGATTCATTATTACGGGGTTCCGCTGGATTTAACGCTACAGGAATATCGGTTGCTGCATACCTTTATCAAACAGCCGCAACGGGTATTTACCCGTGATGAGTTGCTCTCCCATTGCTGGGATGCGCCGGAACATCGCCTAGATAGAGCCATCGACAGCCATATTAAAACCCTGCGCGCCAAGCTTCACGCGCAACGCCCGGACGAAGAAGCCATACGCACGCTACGCGGCATCGGTTATGCCTTAAATCCCAAGCTATGACGGTTAGAACCCGTATTCTGCTGATATTTCTAATCACGCTGGGTTGCGGTTTTTTTGGGTTGGAACGCTGGCTGAGTCTGGAGCTAAGACCGCGTTATTATCAATCGTTTGAAGAACCTTTGGTCGATATGGCGAATATTCTGGCGGAAATTGCTGCCGATTCTTTCGCGCAAACGCCGCCCGATTTCACCCGATTGCAGACTGCCTTTTTTCAAGCTTATCAACGCAAAGTCAATGCCGACATTTATGGGCTGAAAAAAAACACTGTCGATATTCGCGTCTATGTGACCGACCAAGCGGGCAAGGTATTATTCGATTCTTATCGGCAGGATGTCGGCAAAGATTTTGCCGTTTGGCACGATGTGTTGCTGACTTTACAAGGCCGATACGGTGCGCGCTCCTCTCCTTTAAATAACCAAGAGCTCGAACTCGAACAACGCGAGAGCATTTCTATCGCCTATATTGCCGCGCCGATTTATCGCGGCAATGACATTATTGGCGTGCTTAGCGTCGGCAAACCCAAGGTCAATGTCTCGCGCTTTATCCTGACCGCCCGCAAAGATTTGTTATGGGCCGTGCTGGGCATTACCGTGCTGGTGATTGTGATTGCCACCATGCTCTATCTCTGGGTAAGTCGGCCGCTTTATCAGGTTGCCGAGTTTGCCGAGCGCATTGCCAAGGGCGAGTCGGCCAGCGCACCCCGTTTAGGCAACAACGAAATCGGCACGGTGGTTCACGCTATTGATGTGATGAGAAAAGCCCTGGACGGCAAAAACTACATCGAAAAATATACCCAAACCTTGGCGCATGAATTAAAAAGCCCGTTGACCTCGATTAAAGCCTCGGCGGAATTAATCCTTGAAGACATGCCCGAGTCGCAGCGCCAGCGATTTATTAACAACATCCAAGCGGAAAACAATCGCGCCTTAAATTTAATCCAACGATTGTTGGAATTGGCCGCGCTTGAAAACCGGCAAGGCTTGATCGACTTACAAACCGTGGCGCTTGACGAGCTGCTTAATGAAATTGAAACGTCCTTGCAAAGCCGCTTGCAGCATTGTTCAGTCAACTTAATGATTGAGCAACCGGTCAGCATCAGCGTACAAGGCGAGCGCTTTTTATTGCGCCAGGCTTTGTTTAATGTGATCGACAATGCCATTGATTTTTCGCCAAAACACAGCCGAATCCAAATTAACGGCAGTTACCAAAGCGGCTGGGCGGTGCTGTCAATCCGTGACTACGGCGCCGGCATACCCGAATATGCCCAAGAGCGCATTTTCGAGCGTTTTTATTCGTTGCCGCGCCCGGATAATCGCGCTCGTAGCTCAGGCTTGGGTTTGAACTTTGTCAAAGAAGTAATGGAATTGCATTCCGGCAGCATCGAGTTGATTTCACACCGCAATGGCACGGAGGCAAGGCTTACGTTTCCGTGTAAATAAGTACATCGATTTTTGCGTCATGCCGCAACCTCATTGCAGCTTGGTCGGCCACACCGACATTATCCTTGGAGAAGAAATATGCCAATTGATAAACGCCCCCAATCCCTCCCGCAGTGAACACCAGCCCGGCATAACATCCGCCAAGGTCGTGCCGTTTCGCCAAAAATCGGCAAATCAACCAAGCCAAACAGTCACTTTTTCTGAAATTCGAACCGAGCAACCCCGTTATGCGTCATTGTTTGCTTGGCTCAGACATTCGATTTCATCGCGCTAAAGAAAAAATTGCCATCGTCCAACAGTGTTCAGTTCCAACGCACCGTAATAACAATCGATCATGGGGCTAAATGTGCGAACCCAATGATGGGGCTTAGAGTCCAATTAAACAAGGCGGTAGAGTTGCAATAAACGGACTCGGTTTGCCCCGGCTAAGCTTCTTTTTAAGGACAACGTTGCCGTTATCGTCGACCCCGTGTAGTTGAAAGCTGCTTTTAGCCAAATCAATCCTAACACTTTAATGGTTCCCTTTGCGTTATGATGACCCCTCCCCACATCCTACGGCCCTGACCACGTCTTTGCGAATTCAATGTAATGACATTGTCAGTGCGCTTTGCTATAGTAAAAAGCGCCTTTAATAGGAGAGCAAAATCATGATGAAATCGAACGAAACAGCCAATAAACGCGAGACGCTGAATATTCGCATTAAGCCCGAAGAACGTATGCTGATTGATCTTGCGGCTAAAGCGAGGGGAAAGAATCGCACTGATTTTATTTTGAATGCCGCACGGTTAGCGGCTGAAGAAGTGCTGCTTGAGCAGAAGATCATTACGGTTAGTCCTGAAATTTATGCGGAATTCGTTGCCAGATTGGACATG
This sequence comes from Methylobacter sp., assembly GCA_016784875.1. Classification (GTDB taxonomy): domain Bacteria; phylum Pseudomonadota; class Gammaproteobacteria; order Methylococcales; family Methylomonadaceae; genus Methylobacter_A. The sequence goes on along the minus strand of JADHTX010000036.1, from coordinate 777 downwards.
CCGCCTAGTTCCAATGAGCGGCTGCGCAAGACCATGCAAACCCCCGCTCCCTGGGATAATGCGTGACGCTTTCGCCTCCAGAGCCGTTGACAGTCCATCACGATACCCAGGCGTTTGCGTCCGGTGTGGAAAGTCTCGATACTTGGCTCAAGCGTCGTGCGATGAAAAATCAGGCTACCGGGGCGTCGCGGACTTTTGTTGCCTGCGAGGGTAGGCGCGTCATGGCGTATTACGCCTTGGCTACGAGCTCGATTACCGTAGATGATGCCTCCGGTCGCTTCAGTCGCAATATGCCAAATCCTATCCCCGTCGTGGTGCTCGGTAGACTGGCAGTAGACCGGTCATTGCACGGCAAAGGATTGGGGCGGGCCTTGGTAAGAGACGCAGGCATCAGGGTTATACAGGCCGCCGATACCCTCGGCATCCGGGGAATAATTGTTCGGGCGCTTTCGCTTGAAGCCAAGGCGTTTTATCAGCAGGTGGGTTTTGATCCGTCACCGCTGGAACCGATGCTGCTGATGATAACTCTTGCCGATCTTAACTCAAGCCTCAGTTAGGATGGGCGAAATTATAATCAAGAAAAAGCCGCGTAGGATGCGCTATGCGTAGCTTTTAACTTTATGGGTACGCTAAAGTACGCGCAGCGTAAGAATCTTAAAAAAGCAAATGCCATGTAGGTAATGGCTGACGTTAGATATTTTTTTTGTTTTGCTAAAGGAATAATGCTATCGTGCTGCCACCCCGTATTAATACGTAGGCTAAGCGGCTCGCCGGTTG
>JADHTX010000035.1 GCA_016784875.1 Methylobacter sp. | reverse complement strand
CAGTGCAGTGAGACATAATCGGCTACTTGCATCAGCTCTTCTATTGACCCGCAACGGGTGGCGTTAAGATCGTCGGTGATATATTCGTCGGCTGGGCTGGGTTTGAAATAGACGATTTTCATGCCGAAGCCGTGATGCGCTTTTTTCGCCATGGCTTGGGCGATACGACCAAAACCGATCAGGCCTAAGGTTGAGCCGGTTACATCGCTGCTCAGCATGTGCGTCGGACACCAGCCTTGCCATTGCTTGGCGCGGACTAGGCGGTCGCCTTCTGCGCCGCGACGAGCAGACATCAGCAATAAGGTCATTGCAATATCGGCAGTGCTGTGCGTCAACACGCCGGGGGTGTTGCTTACGACCAAACCTTGGGTCTTCGCGGCGGTAATGTCGATATGGTTGTAGCCTACGCCGAAGTTGCCCAGAATTTTGCAGCGCTTGTTTTCGACGTTGATCACGTCGGCAGGGAATGAATCGCAAACGGTGGGACAAACGGCGTCGTAATTTTGCAGTGCGGATTTGAATTCGTCTGCTGTTAAAGGCCGGTCATCTTCGTTTAGCGTGACATCGTAAAGCGCTTTGAGTTTGGCTTCGACTGAGGCAGGCCATTTGCGGGTAACAAAGACTTTGGGTTTGCTCATGGGTTATCCTCCCGGTGGATGTAATACACCATTAAGTTATGGGGGTATCAAGAGTATTTGGAGTGCAGGGTTGAGGTCTTGTTAGTTTTGTATAAACAAGGCAGGTTTTGTACTCCGTTTTGGCGTAACTTAAATGGGAAGCTAGAGGCGCTGCATGGCAACGCCTCTACAATATTACTGCGCTGTTGAACGATAGTATTCAATTGCCGCAGCAACGCCGACACCCGGCTTGAAATCAAAGCCGTTGTCCAGCATCGCCATTTCAACACCGGCGATAGCACCCAGCATTGAGACGTCGTTCATATCGCCGACGTGGCCGATACGGAAAGCTTTACCGGCAAGCTCAGATAAGCCGGCGCCTAAAGAAATGTCGTACCGGTTAAAAGCGGTGCTGATAACATCTCTGGCATCCTTATCTTCGGGGACAATAATTGCAGTAACGGTGTCCGATTCGAAACCGGGTTGGGCGCAGGTTGTTAAGCCCCACGCAGCAACGGCTTTACGAACGCCTTCGGCCAAACGGTGGTGGCGCGCGTAAACATTCTCCAGGCCTTCTTCCTGTAACAAGTCTAGCGCTTTACGCAAGCCGTATAAAATAGGCAGTGCGGGTGTGTAAGGCGTATAACCGTCTTTATTGGCGTTTATCTGGTCTTTTAAGTCCAGAAAACAACGCGGGTAGGTTGAGGTTTCTGTCGCTGTTAGTGCTTTTTGGCTGAATGCCAGAAACGCGCCGCCGGCAGGCATCATAAAGCCTTTTTGTGAGCCGCTGATGGCGCCGTCAACGCCCCATTCGTCCATGCGGAAGTCGATGCTCGCAATAGAGCTGACGCCGTCAACAAATAATAACGCCGGGTGATTGGCGGCATCCATAGCATTACGAACTCCGCCAATATCGCTGGTAACGCCGGTAGCTGTTTCGTTATGAGTGGCTAAAACGGCCTTGATTTCGTGGTTGGTATCTTCTTTTAAGCGGGCTTCCATTCTATCTAGCGGAATGCCTTTGCCCCAGGCTTCTTGGTGGATTTCAACATCGAAGCCCAAGCGTTTTGCCATTTCAGCCCATAAATGACTGAATTGACCAAAACGATAGATTAAAACCTTGTCGCCTGGATTTAAAGTGTTGGTCAGCGCGACTTCCCAGCCGGCGGTACCGGTTGCAGGAAAAATGAAGGCTTGCCCGGTTTCGGTTTTAAAGACTTTTTTCAGGTCTTGTAAAAGAGGCGTTAGCAGCTTAGGAAACACAGGAGAGCGATGGTCTTCCATGTTGATATGCATAGCATTCAGGATTTCATTAGGCACATTGGTAGGGCCTGGAATATATAGGTGGTTACGACCAGCCATTGAATTGCCTCTTTAATAGTAGTTGAGTGATTACACGGCTTGGATATTGAAAAAGCCAACGTCCAAAAACCAGCAATAATGACATAGACGTTAAAAATCGGCAAGGTTAGATTAGCGCTTGAGTCGGCAAACTCGCTATAAAAATTGACTTTAATACCCCTGGAAGTAAAATGAGCGGTTAATTTATGCTCGGCTTAAGCCGTGTAGGTCGGGTTTACGCAGGGCAAGTAGTGCTGGCGGAACCCGGCAATGGAAAGGGTAGCCGCAAATGACGGGTTACGTTAATCTGACCGGACTTACAACAATGAAATTAGGAAAATACCAATGAGCCACACTTTATATGCAGCGTCAGTTCAACGAGTTCAACGCTGCGAATTAGCCGTTCCGGGGTCTAGTCCTGAAATGTTTGAAAAAGCGATGAGAAGTGGCGCTGATTTTATTTTTCTGGATCTTGAAGATGCCGTAGCTCCAGACGACAAGTTACAAGCCAGAAAGAACATTATTGAAGCCATTAATGACTTGGATTGGAAGGGGCATGGCGTCACTATTTCTGTGCGTATCAATGGTTTGGATACTCAATACATGGTGCGTGATGTGGTAGATTTGGTCGAGCAGTGCGGTGCAAATCTGGATACGGTATTGATTCCTAAGGTGGGCGTTTACGCCGATGTTTATATGGTTGAAGCCATGCTTAACCAATTGGAAATGCAGCAGGGATTGAAAAATAAAATCGGTATTGAGGCTTTGATTGAAACAGCACTGGGCATGGCAAACGTTGAAGATATTGCCCGTAATGGTGCATCAGGTCGTCTTGAGGCCTTGCATTTTGGTGTGGCTGATTATGCTGCAAGCAATCGCGCCAGAACTACCAACATTGGCGGTTTAAATCCGGATTATCCTGGCGATCAATGGCATTTTGCAATTAGCCGAATGACGGTTGCATGTCGCGCCTATGGATTGCGTCCTATCGACGGACCTTTTGGCGATATTAAAGACCCTGAAGGCTACAAAATGGCCGGAAGACGAGCGGCGGCTTTAGGTTGTGAAGGCAAGTGGGCAATCCATCCGTCGCAAGTTGAATTAGCTAATGAAATATTTACTCCGCCTGCGGCTGAAGTTGAGAAGGCAAAGCGTATACTGGTTGCTTTGAAAGAAGCGGCAGCTCAAGGTAAGGGTGCCGCAGCACTAGACGGACGGTTAATCGATGCGGCATCGGAAAAAATGGCAAATAATGTGGTCCGAGCTGCGGAAGCTATCGCAGCAAAAAACTAATGATCTTTAAATTTGTGGCGTACTGACAAATGTAGCACGAGGAGCAGTACACGACCGGTAAAAATGGATTTGTTTTTTGCTCATAAATCCTTTCGTTTCTATTCTTTAATTTGTATGGGAACGAGAAAATCTTATTAGTACTTATCCAGTAAAACTCGTGTAAACCTGTTGCATCAGTGTTAGCTGAGCGCCATTTAACAACTGAAATTAATGAAGGAGATGCTGTGGATATTCATGAATATCAGGCGAAAGAAATTTTAAGCGGCTACGGCGTTAAAATCGCAGAAGGCGGCATGGCCTATAGCCCTGAAGAAGCTGTGCAACGCGCCCGAGATATAGGCGGGCATATTTGGGCGGTGAAAGCTCAGGTTCATTCCGGCGCACGCGGTAAAGCGGGTGGTATTAAAATTTGTCAAACCCATGATGAAGTGGAGACAGCAGCAGAGGCATTATTGGGTAAAAGGTTGATCACTCATCAAACTGGACCGGCTGGTAAAGTATGTGGCAGGTTGTATATCGAAGCCGGAACGGACATAGCTAAAGAATTGTATTTTTGTTTTTTGGTTGACCGCAGTTCAGAGCGGATTGTGATGGTCGGTTCTGCTCAAGGCGGCATGGAAATAGAGGAGCTGGCAGAAAATAATCCCGAGGCTATTACTAAAATTTATATCGAGCCGGCTGTGGGGCTACAAGATTTTCAGGCGCGTGAAATGGCCTTTGCGCTGGGCTTGGAACCTGAGTTATTGAGTCATGCCGTTAAGACTATCAAAGGTTGTTATCGCGCTCTGCGCGATCTCGATGCCAGCATGCTGGAAATCAATCCTCTGGTGGTTACGCGCAGTAACGAGTTAATCGCACTGGACGCTAAGATGGGTTTTGATGACAACGCCCTGTTTCGTCAGCAAAAGATTTCCGAGCTTCGCGATAAAACTCAGGAAGATCCTCGCGAAATGGCTGCTGCCGATCGCGGTTTAAGTTATGTCGGCCTGGATGGAGATATCGGCTGCATGATTAACGGCGCCGGTTTGGCGATGGCGACCATGGACATGATTAAACTGGCCGGCGGCGAACCGGCTAATTTTCTTGATGTCGGCGGCGGGGCATCCGCTGAACGCACCGAAAAAGCTTTTCGCTTGGTGCTGGCCGACAAAGGCGTAAAAGCCATGCTGGTGAATATTTTTGCCGGTATCAATCGTTGCGACTGGATTGCCGAAGGCGTTGTTGAAGCCGTCAAGAAAATCGATATGAAAATACCGTTAATTGTCAGATTATCAGGCACTAACGTTGAAGAAGGTCGCAGGATTATCGCAGAAAGCGGCTTGCCTATTATTACCGCAGAAACCTTGGCCGAAGCGGCTGAAAAAGCGGTGCAAGCGCGTAATGAAGCAGTTGCAAAAGAAGCGGCTCAGGGAGCATAACATGGCTATTTTAATTGACGAAACAACACGCATTATTGTTCAGGGCTTTACCGGAAAAATCGGCAGCTTTCACGCTCAGGACATGATTAACTACGGCTCTAACGTAGTCGGCGGAATCACCCCGGGCAAAGGCGGCCAAACTCATTTGGGTTTGCCGGTTTTTAATACGGTAAAAGAAGCGGTACAGCAGGTTGGTGCCGAAGCCAGTATTATTTTTGTTCCCCCTGCTTTTGCCGCAGATTCGATCATGGAAGCCGCCGATGCGGGCATTAAATATTGTGTAGCGATTACCGACGGGATTCCTACTCAGGACATGATGACGGTTAAAAACTTTCTGCGTCGTTTTCCTGTTGAGCAAAGAATGATCTTGACCGGCCCCAACTGCGCGGGCACTATCAGCCCTGGGCGGGCTATGCTGGGTATTATGCCGGGGCATATATACATGAAAGGCAACGTCGGTATCGTAGGGCGTTCAGGCACCTTGGGATATGAAGCCGCCGATCAAATGAAACGATTGGGTATCGGCATTTCAACCTCTGTCGGTATCGGTGGAGACCCTATCAACGGCAGTTCGCATCGCGATATTCTAGAGAAATTTGAAGCGGATCAGGAAACCAAGGTGGTTGTTATGATTGGCGAAATCGGTGGGCCGCAAGAAGTAGAGGCAGGTATTTTTGCTAAAGAACACATGAGCAAACCGGTAGTTGCTTATATCGCCGGATTAACGGCGCCGGAAGGCCGACGCATGGGGCACGCCGGTGCAATTATTTCATCAGCGGGTGAAAGCGCGGCAGAAAAAGTAGCGATATTGAAAGAGTTGGGGGTAACTATTTGCCCTACACCGGCGGCTATGGGCGAAACGGTGGCAGCAGTATTGGCGCGAATGTAACAGCAAAATACAAGGTTAGAGGCGAAAGGCATAATGTTTTTTCGCCTTTTGTCTTTAGTCGGCCTTCATTTTTTAATACCCAAAGGGTGTAATGAAAATACTTATTCTTGGTGCCGGTGTTACCGGATCGTCGGTTGCCGAAGCGTTGGCAAGCGAAGAGAACGATATTGTGGTTGTTGACTTTAGGACGGAGTTGCTGGATGCTCTAAAAGAACGTTTCGATATTGCCACAGTTGCAGGCAACGCGGCACATCCTAAGGTGCTAGAACAAGCCGGTGCCCGAACCGCCGATATGATTATCGCGGTTACTGATCGCGATGAGACCAATATGCTGGCGTGTGTGATCATCAATGCGCTGTACAGTCGGCCGAAAACGATTGCACGGGTGCGCGCCGTCGATTATTTGAAAAATCCGCAATTGTTCGGTGCGAACGGTATTCCAGTGGATATTGTGATCAGTCCGGAGCAAATTGTCATGGAGGCGATCCGTAATTTGATCGAGTTTCCCGGTGTTTTGCATATTTCAGATTTTGCCGATGGCTTGGTACGGCTTTTTTCGGTCAAGGTGGTGGCGGATGGTATTTTAACGGGTAAAAAAATAAAAACGCTCAGTAGTCGTTTGACTGACGACAAAATTCGTGTGGTAGCTATTTTTCGTCAGGGTAAGCCGTTATTGGTGAACGGCGAAGCCGTTATTGATACCGGCGATGAGGTTTTTCTTGTAGCACCGCGCGAGCAAGTTCGGAGTGTGTTGAAGGCGTTAAATAAATTGGAAGCGCCGTTAAAGCGCATCATTATTGCGGGCGGCGGTCATGTCGGAAAGCGTTTAGCTCAGGCGCTGGAAAGCGACCATCAGGTCAAAATTATTGAAAAAGATCCGCGGCGCGCTCATAAGATAGCCTGTGACCTTGATCGTACCGTAGTGCTCCTCGGCGATTGCGCCGATGAAGCGTTGTTGCTCGATGAGTCTATCGACAGTACGGATTTATTTTGTGCGATTACTGAAAATGACGGAGTCAATATTGTCTCCGCCTCTTTGGCAAAAAGTTTGGGTGCGCGTAAAGCAATTTGTTTGCTCAACCACATCACATACAGCAAACTATTGCCTGGAACAGGGATTGATGTGGCCGTGCTGCCCAATCAGGAAACGCTAGGTAGTATTTTAAAGCACGTACGTCGTGGCGACGTGGCGCAAGTGAGCTCTCTTTGCGGTGGTACTGCTGAAGCTATTGAGGCTATTGCGCATCAATGTAATGACCTGAATTCAGTTGTCGGAAGTCGGGTGGATGCAATTAGTTTTCCGGAGGGTATCGTAATGGGTGCCTTGATACGCCATAAGCAGGTCATTTCTATACACCGGCACACGGTGTTTGAGGAGGGGGATCATGTGGTGATGTTTGTGATGGATAAAAAACTGGTTGTTAACATCGAGAATAAATTCCAGCCTCTTTAATTAAGAGCAGGTGCAAGGCGAAAAAACCTTAATCCTTATAGCCTTGATCCTCGCCCCTCTTGAGCATAATTCCATGAATGCCATCTTTACTATCATCAATATTTTCGGTTTGGTCACCATGGGGTTCAGCGGCTTGATGGTCACTTGTTTGTTGACCTCGGCTATAGTTGATGACGGTGTTGCCGCTGTTTTTTTACGGGCTACTTTAATTGCCTTATTGTCGGGGGCATTGATGTTTCTTCCGACCTTGCACATACCCAAAAAGGTGACGCGGCAAACAGGTTTTTTGTTGGTAGCTATTACTTGGTCTATAACGCCGGTATTTTGTACCTTGCCATTGATGCTTTACTTGACGGAACTCAGTTTTGTCGATGCCTATTTCGAAACCGTTTCCAGTCTTACCACAACGGGCGCGACAACGCTGAGCGGACTTGACCAGTTGCCGATGTCAATTAACCTGTGGCGGCATGAATTGCAATGGATAGGGGGCATGGGTATTATTATTTTGGCGGTTGCCATTTTGCCTATTTTGGGTATCGGCGGCATGCAGTTGTATAAAGCGGAATCGCCGGGGATGGTTAAGGAGTCGGACTTGCCGCCGCGCATAGCGCAAACCGCTAAAGCCTTGTGGCTAGTCTATGCGGGTATCACCCTGCTCTGTGTTCTCTCTTTGCGTTTGGCAGGTATGAATTGGTTTGATGCAATTTGCCATGCTTTTTCTGCGATGAGTTTAGGTGGGTTTTCTACTCATGACAATAGTATCGGGTATTTCGACTCGCTGTCCATCGAGATGGTATTAACCCTCTTTCAGTTGCTGGCTGCAATCAATTTTGCCAGCCATTTCGTTGCCCTTCGAAAGCGATCATTTAAACCCTATATCCATGACAGAGAGGCGCGAACTTTTCTTGTTTTGGTTTTGGGGAGTTGTCTGATGACGGCCTCTGTGTTGTGGCAAGCAGGCACCTATCCGGATTATTTGACAGCTTTACGCCATGCGACATTTAACTTGGTTACCATTGCCACCACTAGCGGATATGCTAGCCAAGACTTTAATCAGTGGCCAATTTTTGTGCCGATGTGGATGTTGTTTTTATGTTGTATTTCGGCTTCTTCCGGCTCAACCGGCGGCGGTATCAGGATGATTCGCACCATTATTCTGATGAAGCAGGCGCGCCTGGAGTTGTTCAAATTTATTCATCCTTTTGCAGTTAAATCGATGAAAATTGGCGATACCGTAGTCAAAGACAAAATTGTTACCTCGGTGACCGGATTTATTTTTCTGTATTTTATTAGCACTGTCATTCTGGTGTTCATGCTGTTATTTAGCGGCATGGATTTTATTAGTGCTTTTTCGGCGATTATCGCCTGTTTTAATAATACTGGCCCCGGTCTTAATCAAGTGGGGCCTGCAAGCAATTACGAAAGTCTGAGCGATATTCAAACAGGGATTTGCACTTTTGCAATGCTATTGGGGCGAGTGCAGATATTTTCGATCGTTATTTTATTTGTGCCGGAATTTTGGAAAAAATAATCTCTGTGTCAGTGAGGGGGATTTTAAAGCTCGGGGAGTAGGGGGAGCTTAAAAGGACTTTAATAAGTGAATTGTTGTAGGTATGGGATAAGATCAGTGCATTAAGCAATGACGGTGAGATAGGGCTTGTGATTTACAAATAAATTTAAGGTTTGTAATAACAAAAAACCCGGCATGAAGCCGGGTTTCTCGGTGCAGCTAAGAGTTCTATTTACAACTGAATAGAACTAGATACTTTTTGCGCAGAACCATCGGGATCATCCATGCAGCCAGTTAAGCCAACAATCATTAATGCCATAGCTAGAACAGATAAAATTTTATTCATAAGAATATCCTCCAAAGGGGTTTCAATTATTTTTATTAAGTTGCGCCAATAAATTAAAGCACGTGCATTTTATATCATGACTGGAATGATGATGCAATAATTAAGATAGAAAAAATATTTGTGCAATTAAAGCTTGTTGATATTGTCAGGTAAATCAAAAGAAATTTGCTGGTCAGTCCATTTAGCCGTTCCGATAGTGATCCATGGAGATGTAAAGTTAAGGTGCAATTGGTCATGAACCCAGAAAGAGGGGGCGTTTATTTTTTTAAGCTTGATGTTGAAAACAACCTTATCAAGGTTTAAGTTGATTTTTTGCCCCCAGAAAGCGGTGACTTTCATAATGAATTTATGCAGGCGTTTGTTGTCAATATTTGGCGTAATAGCAATATTGGCCCACATGGAATGAACTCGGCCCCAGTTGGGGGCAAGAAGGCGTCCTTGTTCGTTGACAAAAGGTAACCAGTGTTCGGTACCATTTTGCTCGGTATAAGTGATCGCTAAAATATGATCATAGCCTTCAAAATGGTCGTGTAGATAGAGTGCGTGTGGGGTAATGCCTAAAAAAGTCTGTGAGGCCATTAAAACGGCGTTGCTGGCTTGTGATAAAGGGCTTTGAGGAGAGTCAGCATTAAGCCGGTAAATAAGCCCGTAATGAATAGAACTGTTTAATTGTAAGATAAATATCGCAAGCAATATTTTTGCAAGTCTTCTGGAAAATGCATTCGGTTTTTGCGAGGCAAGCCGTTCAAAAAAAATCTGGTAGAAGGTGGTGTCCGGCATTGCTTGTGGAATAATGCATGTGGATGTGCACGGAATACGAGTACGAGTATCAGCAATGGAACGATACTTTTTTAAGGCCAATTGATGAATTCCCGGAAGGCTAAGAATCATGCCGATGGGAAACAAATAGCGCATTTTTTTAAAGATCTGGCAATAGGTGCCAACACCTGAATAAATACGGCCAGTGCAGTCAAGTGCGTATAGGTCGGTTAACAGTGTTTCTTTATTGATGGAAGCCAGTTCTGGGTAATGTGAGGCGTGCTCTTGAGCGCTTTTAAAGTCAATGCGGCTGAATAGATCGAAATGATTAAGGGTCAGTACGGTACGATTGCACAGCGGACACAGTTGATCGTAAAACACGGTGAGTGCCGGTTCTTTAGCAGTGATTAGTCGAGCAATGCATCTCCACCATTTAAAGGGGATTAGTAAGGTATAGAAACAGAGCATCCCCAAACCGAAAGGATAAATATTAAAAGATAAGGTAATGCCAAGGTGCAGTCCAAGGCCGACTAATAAATAGACAATACGTAACTGGCGCCGGTTAAAAAAGAAGATAAAGGTAAATTGAAAAATTAAAATGGTATAGCCGAGGATGTATTGAAGCGGTTTGTTGTTCAGCAAAGGAGACATATCTATGGCTGAAACATAATAAGGCTGAGTTGAGGGTAACCAAGCGCCCAAGCCATTGCGCCAATGTTCGGCAAACATTTTGTGTATGGCAGAATCAAAATAAAGGAAGCCGAGACAGATAGCAACGGGCAGGGTGTAGGCAAGGGTTGAGACGGTTGGCTTTGGGTAGGTGTTGTAATGTGCGAAAGGAGTGCTCAGCTTACGGCGAAGATTGTCGATTGAAAATGCCTGATCTCCCGGCATAAATAACAGAAAAAAACCGGTTCCGATCATGAATAAATCAAAGCCGCCATCAAAGTCTCGCTGCATCGGGGTAAAATTAACAAACACTATCCAAATAATGTAATTGCAGGTTATTGCAAATTGGTAGCGATAACCGATCACAATAAATGCGGCAATGACACCCCATAGGCACAAGAAAAAAGGAATCATTGGAAATTCGACATCTATATAGGGGATAGGATCGAAAATTAAATGATTAAAGTACAGTAAGAAAATAATTTCCTGTAGAGTGATCAATCCGTAGAAAATTCGGAATAGGCCAATACCGGTAGCGGGAGCTTGTTTGGAATGAAGTTCTAAAATTTTAGCGGAGATAAGTTTATACATTTCAGTGTCGAAAAGAATCGAAAGAATGTATAAATTATATAAGAAACGTAGGGTTTATGTGTGGAAATATGCAGGCAAAACAAAGGCCGCACTCAATTCATAAAGAATTGAAAGGAGCGGCCTAAGTTTAAGAATAAATCGGTTGACGGCTTATTTTTCGTCGTCTGGGTGTTCGGCGAATACCCACTTTACGAGGAAGTAGCCAGCAGCTATAACTACAACCGCGCCGACCATACCTGCTGGTTCTTTTAACATTTCGGTGATATCTAAGATCGCTCCCATGGGATGTCCTACCTATAATTTTGTGTTTTTAAAAATATTGCTAATTACATAGCAAACGGAAGGATCATAATACTTTAGGAAAAGTTAAAGTCAAGGCTTATTGTTTGGTACATTCATTGGTAAGATGTGAATTTTGTTCCCAGTTGAATTTATTGTTCGATAGCCAGTGTGGTATAGTTTAGAATCTGTTTTCTGAGAGCTGATAGATTTTTAAGATAAGGAATTATTATGAATAGATGCGTTAAAATATTACCACTGGTCGCAATTTTCTTTACGTTATCGGCAAATGCTGACGTCCAACTAAAAGACAATTCGGAAATTTTAGGGAAATGGAATCTTCATGATGAAGCAGTTACGTTAAATGGTCAAAAAAAGGCCATAACACAGGAGTGGGACTTTAGAGCAGATGGAATCCTTATGTCAACGGCATCGGATGTTGCTGGGAGAATCAGTACACTGAAGATTCCCATTAAATATTCGGTTGAAAATGGGGAAATTAAAAAGCAGGTAGCTCCTGGACGAGAAAAATATGAATCCTGTAAAGTCATTGAAAAAGAGGGTTCAAACATGATTATAAAATGTGCATATTTCTTCTTTCTAACAAAAAAATAATTTATTAAAGGATATAGCTATGATAGGTGGCATTATAATGATTTTAGTGGCTCTCTGGATTTACCAGTCAGCTATGAGAGCAAAGATTAGTAATGTAATGATGTGGGTCGCGATTGGTGCGGTTGCTTTTTTTGTAGTGCAGTTAGTATTTATCGACATCAATCTTTACATTATGGAGTCAATAAAAAGCGGTGAGGGTGGTAGCGACTACGAGCGCGATTTAACCACTATCGGCGATAGAAAAAATGAAGGCGGTTTTCAGGGCTTCGGCGGCATTCTGTTTTCCTTGTATTTGGAATTAATGCCGCAAATTGTCGGTGTTTTAGCGGTAGCGTTGATCAGGCTAAAATTTATTACTAAAGAAGCTATTACATTGGGTAATTTGTTTGGCGACGTTAAAGAAATGTTTCAAGGCATTAAACAAAGCTTTAAAACGTCGGCTGAGAAGTAAGGCATAAGGTTGGTTATAAAAACAAAGCCCAATCGATACTTGGGCTTTTTTTATGGCTGTACTATTTTGTGCAGATTATACGTTCAGATTTCCAGGTGCTACTTACCTAAAACAGTTGAAACAAGAAAGACAATTCCGCAAACGAAAAGTACAGTAAATATCAATCCCACAATAAGATAAGTTGAAAAAGATCCCTGTTCGAAGTCTTTTTGCCTGTTATCGTTGCTTTGTACACCAATGGCAGCAGCTAGAACACTCTTAATAACTTGAGTAATCGTTGGTTTTGACATGCTCATCTCCGGCAAAAATAGTAAAAAATAATAGTGCTTGATTTCATTTTAAGCAATGATTATATCGAAAATCAATAAACCCTGGCCCGATCCTTATGAGCAAAACAGAATTATTAAAACAGCAATTATCTCAGCGCATTTTATTTCTAGATGGTGCGATGGGTACGATGATCCAAAGTTACAAGCTGGAAGAAAAAGATTATCGGGGTGAACGTTTTGCCCAGTGGGATGTGGATCTTAAGGGTAATAACGATCTTCTATCGTTGACTCAGCCGGATATTATTAAAGCCATTCATAGCGCCTATTTCGAAGTCGGCTCCGATATTGTCGAAACCAATACCTTCAACGCGACCAGCATTGCGATGGCCGATTATAAAATGGAATCGTTGGCGTATGAAATCAATGTCGCGTCGGCGCGTGTGGCAAGAGAGGCGGCTGACGAATACACCCACAAAACGCCGGAAAAACCGCGTTTTGTGGCCGGGGTTTTAGGGCCGACCAACCGCACGGCCTCTATGTCGCCTGATGTCAACGATCCGGGCTTTCGCAATATTTTCTTCGACGATTTAGTCGCAGCCTACACGGAAGCAACCAAGGGCCTGATCGATGGCGGCGCAGATATTATCCTGATTGAAACCGTTTTCGATACCCTGAATGCCAAAGCCGCCATTTTTGCAGTCGAACAATATTTTGAACAGATCGGTTATAAATTGCCGGTGATGATTTCTGGCACGATTACCGATGCATCCGGTAGAACGCTTTCCGGGCAAACCGTTGCGGCTTTCTGGAATTCACTCAAGCATGTTGAGCCGATTTCATTCGGTTTTAACTGCGCGTTAGGCGCAACTGAATTACGCCAACATATTGATGAATTGTCAGGTATTGCCGACACCCATATTTCCGCGCATCCCAACGCGGGCCTACCTAACGAATTTGGCGAATACGACGAAACGCCGGAAGCAATGGCCGCAGAATTGGCCGATTGGGCGAAAATGGGGTTTTTGAATATTATCGGCGGTTGTTGCGGAACCTCGCCTGCCAATATCAAAGCAATCGTTGAAGCCGTACAAAAGCACCCCCCTAGAAATATCCCCGAGATACCTAAACAATGCCGCTTATCAGGACTCGAACCGATGAACATCGGCCCGGATTCGTTGTTCGTCAATGTCGGTGAGCGTACCAATGTTACCGGTTCTGCTGCGTTCAAGCGACTGGTTATCGAAGGCGATTTTGAAGCGGCGTTGGATGTAGCGAAACAGCAAGTCGAGAACGGCGCACAGATTATCGACATCAACATGGACGAAGGCATGCTGGATTCCAAAGCGGCGATGGTGCGCTTTTTGATGCTGATCGCCTCCGAGCCGGACATCGCCAAAGTGCCGATCATGCTGGACTCATCTAAATGGGATATTCTGGAAGCAGGGTTAAAATGCATCCAGGGCAAAGGCGTGGTCAATTCCATCTCGATTAAAGAAGGCGAAGCCGCGTTTATTCAACACGCCAAACTGGTGCGCCGTTATGGCGCGGCGGTTATTGTGATGGCCTTTGATGAAGACGGTCAGGCGGATACCAAAGTCCGAAAAATCGAAATATGTCAACGGGCGTATAAAATATTAACTGAACAAGTCGGCTTCCCGCCCGAAGACATTATTTTCGACCCTAATATCTTCGCTGTCGCCACCGGTATCGACGAGCATAACAATTATGGCGTGGATTTCATCGAAGCAACTCGCGAAATCAAACGCACTCTGCCCTACGCACTGGTTTCCGGCGGCGTTTCCAACGTCTCGTTTTCGTTCCGGGGCAATAACCCGGTGCGTGAAGCGATCCATGCGGTGTTTTTATACCATGCGATACAGGCGGGCATGGATATGGGCATCGTCAATGCAGGGCAATTAGCGATTTACGAAGACATTCCCCGCGATTTGCGCGATGCGGTTGAAGCGGTTATCTTAAATACCCACGACGGCAGCGGCACCGACAAATTGCTGGAGCTGGCCGACAAGTATCGCGGCGACGGCACCAGCAGCGCCGGAAAAGAACAAGACATTGAATGGCGTAGCTGGCCGGTTAGCAAACGTCTGGAACATGCCTTAGTCAAAGGCATCACCGACTATATCGACGAAGATACCGAACAGGCAAGACTGGAAGCAGAAAGACCGTTGCACGTCATCGAAGGCGCGTTAATGGACGGCATGAACGTGGTCGGCGATCTGTTCGGCGCGGGCAAAATGTTCCTGCCGCAAGTGGTCAAATCGGCGCGGGTGATGAAAAAAGCCGTGGCCTATCTGATGCCGTTTATGGATGCCGACAAAGCCGCAGGCGACCGGCAAACCAAAGGCAAAATCCTGATGGCGACCGTCAAAGGCGATGTACATGACATCGGCAAGAACATCGTCGCGGTAGTTTTGCAATGCAACAACTACGACGTAATCGATATAGGCGTGATGGTGCCTGCCGAAAAGATACTGCAAACCGCGCGTTTGGAAAACGTCGACATTATCGGCTTAAGCGGATTGATTACGCCGTCGCTGGATGAAATGGTGCATGTCGCCAAAGAAATGCAGCGCCAGGGCTTTACCATTCCGTTGATGATCGGTGGTGCGACTACTTCGCGCGCGCATACCGCCGTCAAAATCGCCCCGAATTACGATGGCCCGATAGTTTACGTGACCGATGCGTCGCGGGGTGTCGGCGTCGCCAGCAATTTGCTGAGCGCAGAGTTAAAAGACGAGTTCGTCAACAGTATCAGCGAAGAATACCAGGAAGTCAGGGAGCGTCACAAAGGCCGTGAAGCTAAAACCAAACAACATCCTCTAGAAGAAGCCCGGCGCAATAAATTCAACTGGGGCAACTACGACCCGGTTAAACCGTCGTTTCTGGGCATTAAAGTCATCGACCATTTTCCATTAGATACGCTGGTCTGGTATATCGACTGGTCGCCGTTTTTCCAAACTTGGGAAATGGCTGGAAGCTATCCCAAAATACTCGATGATAAAGTCATCGGCGTTGAAGCCAGAAAGTTGTTTCAAGATGCTCAGGACATGCTGAAAAAAATCATCAACGAAAAATGGCTAACCGCTCGCGCTGTGGTCGGCTTCTTCCCTGCCAACAGCGATGGCGATGATGTCGTGGTCTATACCGACGACACCCGCAACCAGAAAAAGGAAACCCTACATCACTTGCGTCAACAAAACGTCAAAGCGCCGGGTAGGCCGAACTATTGTTTATCCGATTTTATCGCCCCGGTAGACAGCGGCAAGGCCGACTATATCGGCGCTTTTGCAGTCACCACCGGCATCGGCATCGAGCAAAAACTGCAAGAGTTCGAGCAGGACAATGACGACTACAGCTCGATCATGCTCAAAGCCTTGGCCGACCGGTTGGCCGAAGCGTTTGCAGAATACATGCATCAAGTGGTCAGAAAAGAGTACTGGGGTTATGCCGAAGATGAAACTCATGAGGCCGACCAGCTAATCAACGAAGCTTACCAAGGCATACGGCCAGCACCGGGTTATCCTGCGTGTCCCGATCATACCGAAAAGGGCAAATTGTTTGAGCTGCTCAACGTAACCGAACATACCACGATAGAACTCACCGAAAGTTACGCGATGTACCCGGCATCAGCGGTCAGCGGCTGGTATTTTTCCCATCCCGAGTCGCAGTATTTCAACGTCGGCAAGATCGACAAGGACCAGCTGCAAGATTACGCCAGACGTAAAGGCATAGCGGAAGAAGTCGCCGAGCGCTGGCTGGCGGCGCATCTGCACCATTGATATGGGTTTAATGCTGTTCGGCACCTCCGGTTGTCATCTTTGCGAACAGGCGGAGGTTATTGTTAATGCCTGTGTGCCGGATGGCGTTGAGTACGTGGATATTGCCGAGCAGGAGCAGTGGCAGGAGCGATATGCTGTGCGCATTCCGGTTTTGTATCACCCGGAGACAAGGCAGGAGTTGGGTTGGCCGTTTGATTTGGCCGAGGTTGAAGATTTTGTTGGTCGCGTAGCACGGTAGGCCGGAATAAGGCCATCCAAGCGCGTAGCGCGAGGTGGCGTCCGGCGAGTTCAGGTGGTATTTGCCGGAAACACCAGTTCCCGCTGTCGCTCGAACCGGCTTATTCCGGCCTACAGGACTAATTCAGATTTCACATACGCATTTGAAGCTATACAACAATTGAATTAGCCGGGTAGGTTGGGCATGCTTTTTTATGCCCAACATCACGGTGTTTCAATTTAACGGTGAATTTCGAATTTGCCCATTACCGGACACCAAAATATTGGGCAACGAGAAGCTGTTGCCCAACCTACATGACTACGGTTTTATATGTTTAGATACGGCCTAACCAATAGTCAGGTCTGCGC
>JADHTX010000034.1 GCA_016784875.1 Methylobacter sp. | reverse complement strand
GGCTTGCGGTAGCAACCGAACTAGCCTGTTGATCATAAAGAACACAACTGTCGGCAACTTGGTCTATTGCTAAAATATAACGCATCGCTATCACCTTAATGGACATACAACACAACGATTAACATTCACCTCTTAATCATTCTTATTTTGCTCCATATGCTCATGATTCAACATGATGAATAGCTTGTCGGTAATTATTTCATTTTTATGCAACCTGCCCAAGGTTTCCAAATGCACTGCGTATAATGATTTCTCGGCAGCCTTTTGGTTTAATTGACTCAGCAATTCAGCATTGTTTTTTATCAGGTTCTCCATTTTTTTTCGTGTATTAATATGTAATTCACGATAAAGCGCCTGCAACTTTACCAATGCAATATGATCATCGAAAACCTCATTCAGGCTGGAGTTGCCAATGGCATCTAATGACTCGAGAACCTTGCCGATAATCTTGTTCAACGTACGATAATAAAGATATAGCTCTTCCGGCTTAAAAGAATGATCTCGCCAGAAAATCAGGCGATTTACCTGTAAAACAAACCGTTCCAGGCTGTCGATAGGAAAATGTTCGTTAATTGAATTAACCTGTTTATGGCTTCGTTCCACCCGTTCGGTCTGAATAGAAAGCATATTGAGGATTTTTTTGTACATTTTTTCGTTGATCTCACCGCGCTGGTAAACTTCTTTCAATGCACCTTTTTCAACACCCAGCGCATAGATACGCAGCATGTTTTCAATAAGATCGCGGGAGTCGCCGATAGCATCCTTACATTTTAGACAGGCATCATTGTGCAAATCCTGGTAGCGCTGCTGAAGTATCTGATATTGCTGATCATTTAAATGTTTGGTCTCCAGCAGTTCGTCTAATTTCAGCATCGACTCATCGTATATTTGCGCCTTGCTTTTATGGTAACCAACTTGCTCTTCAGGTGTCAGCGCGTCTATACCTAACATGTGCATGACTTTGCCAATAGTTGTCGCTTTAATCAATAAGGTAAAATAGATACTACCAATGGTAACGGCGGCCACAAACTGCTTAACACTGATCGTGAAATCCCAACCGGGAATACTCAGATCATCAGGAATCAACAGTACCATGATGACCGCCAGCGAGCCTCGCAAACTGCCCCAAGCCAGTAAATGCATCCAATTACGCGGCACCGGTTCTTCCTTTCCGATTTTATTCAATAGCCACAATAACGGATAAACCGAAACTGCGCGACCGATCACTACCACGGCAATCGCCAGCAAAATCGGTAACAAGGCAACATTCATGTCAATCGCCAGATCGGCGAACAACAATCCCATTAAAATAAAAACCAGAGAGTTAGTAACGAAGGCAAAGTAGCTCCAAAACTTCTCCATATATTCTTCAACCGGGGCCGACATTTTGTAGCGTCCGAAATTGCCGATAACCATTGAGGCGATCAAGGTGGCAATAATGGATGACAAGCGAATTTGCTGACCTCCGATCACTAAATGTTCAGAAATCACTTCGCTAAAAATAAACGTAAAATGAGCAACCAACAATGTCAGTGTAATTTCCAGATGTTCATGACCTTTGACCGTTTCAATCAATTTGGCAAATAAAAAACCCATCACTAACCCAAAGAAAAAACCACCGCCCAACATGATTAAAAATGACATCAACGCAGACACAATTGAATCAGTTCCATTGAAACCATGAGCCATTAACTCAAGGATTACCAAGAATGCCGCAAAGCCGGTGGCGTCGTTGAATAAACTCTCGCCTTCGAAAATTAAGGTCAAGCGTTTTGGCGCACCGTACTCTTTGAACAGCGACAGCACGGCTACCGGATCGGTTGCAGAAATAATTGCACCGAATAGTAATAAAGCCAATGTCGGGACTGCGAATCCGGCCAGTCCGAACAGGTAATGACCGGCAATGCCGATAAATAGCGTCGAGATAAGCAAACCGACAACAGCCAATAAGCCAATTGAATAAATATTTTCGGTAACGCTGCGAATATTCATGTTGTAAGCCGATTCAAAAATCAGAATCGGCAAGAAGACAAAGAACAGCAGCTCTGGCGTTAACTCAAAGCTGGTAATAAAGTGAAAAAATTCTATTTGTGAAATTGGCACCAGAAGTGAACCGGCGATAACCAGCAATACCGTATAAGGAAGGTTGAGTTTTTTCGAAAGCAAAAAAACCGCCAGCGATACCAGCATGAGGCTGAACAACGATAAAAACACATCAAGATTCATTAGAAAATCCTTGGCTATTGATATCAACAATCAACCGATAACGAAGCACGCTAAACGGTTTAAGTCGATTGATTATAATTTAATGTAAGTGACAATAAAGTTAATCCGGCAAGCTATCCCTGCAAGATGAGTCCCTATTTTACTCGAATTCATGGCTTAATTGGAGAAATGAAAGATGACTAAACCGGCATTAAATCTGTAAAATAGCGGTTTTAATTGTTCAGCTTCTTAAAATCATAATGCGTACTACTCAATTCCCGCTCAATACCGTTAAAGAAACACCGGCTGATGCTGAAATAGCCAGCCACCAACTAATGATCCGCGCCGGCCTGATCCGCAAACTGGCTGCCGGTCTTTACACTTGGTTGCCATTAGGGTTGCGGGTCATGCGTAAAGTCGAAAAAATCACCCGCGATGAAATGGAAAAAACCGGTGCGCTGGAAGTGTTAATGCCTGGGTTGCAACCCTCCGAATTATGGCAGGAAACAGGACGCTGGGAACAATACGGCCCGGAATTGGCACGGCTCAAAGACCGTCATGACCGTGATTTTTGCCTGGGGCCGACGCACGAAGAAATCATTACCGATTTGGCGCGTAACGAGATTAAAAGCTATAAGCAATTGCCGATCACTTACTACCAGATTCAATCTAAATTTCGCGATGAAATCCGTCCCCGGTTCGGCGTGATGCGTTCGCGCGAATTTATCATGAAAGACGCATATTCCTTCCATCTGGACCAGGAATCGTTGCAAGTCACCTACGATGCGATGCATCAGGCTTACACCAACATTTTCAATCACTTGGGATTGAATTTTCGCGCGGTTATCGCCGACTCCGGTTCTATTGGCGGGGCAATATCGCATGAATTTCATGTGCTGGCCGATTCCGGCGAAGATGCGATTGCGTTCTCTACCGACAGCGACTATGCCGCCAATGTGGAAAAAGCTGAAGCGATTGCGCCTTCCGGCTCTCGCGGTTCGGCTACCGAACCAATGACGCTGATTGATACGCCCAACCAGCACAGCATCGAAGAGGTCTGCGGCTCTTTAAACATCCCGGCTACACAATGCCTTAAAACTTTGATCGTTAAAGGCGAAGAAGACACGCTGGTTGCACTGCTGTTAAGAGGCGATCATAACCTTAATGAAATTAAAGCGATAAAAATCGACGGCATTGCTTCGCCGCTTGAATTTGCCAGCGATGAGCAAGTGGGCAGCGTCTGCAACTGTAAACCAGGTTCTATCGGCCCGATAGGCTTAAGCATCAAGATTATCGCCGACCGTAGCGTAACTTTAATGGCCGATTTTGTTTGCGGAGCGAATCAGGACGGCAAACATTATCAAGGTGTCAACTGGGAACGCGATTTGCCTGTTCCAGATCATATTGCAGACCTGCGCATGGTGGTTGAAGGCGACTCCAGCCCGGATGGCAAAGGCCAAATTACTTTGGCGCGCGGCATTGAAGTCGGCCATATTTTCCAGCTGGGCACCAAATACAGCGAGGCGATGAAAGCCGGTGTGATCAACGAAGGCGGCAAAAACCAGATCATGACCATGGGCTGTTACGGTATCGGTATTTCCCGCGTGGTCGCAGCCGCTATCGAGCAGAACCATGACGATAAAGGCATCATTTGGCCGACTAATCTTGCGCCTTTTCAGGTCGCGCTTTGCCCGATGAATATGCACAAATCCGAACGCCTGAAAGCGGCTTCGGAAAAGCTGTATCAGGACTTGCTGGCAGCCGGAATCGATGTGTTATTCGACGACAGGAAAGTCCGCGCCGGGTTTATGTTTTCCGATATGGAACTGATCGGCATTCCGCATTGCATAGTAGTGGGCGATCGAGGGCTGGATTCCGGCACCGTTGAATACAAAGGTCGGACGGCTGAAGCCAACGAGGAAATTCCATTTGCGGATATTATTGGTTTTTTAAAAGAAAAGTTGCGCTAACGCAGCCTAACAACGAGATGTGACGCTTGGCTTATCCTGTCTACCTGATGGCTAATGTCCCTACCCTGATGTACCATTCAAAATAGCTTTCAGCCGTTTTGAATGGTGTTATCTCCCCAGTTTTCCGTATTGATAATAGACAAAACACAAACTTAATTACCAATGGAGCATAAATGTTACATTTAGTGGAGGCATTATATGCCGAATAAACTCCTGGGCACTTACTCAGCAAAAAGCGATGTTCTTGCACGCAATTTTTGGAGGTATTTTGGTGATTAAGATATGACCGATTTTCTAAGATCTACCGCTCTGCTACTCGTCCTTCTCAACCCCTTTCTAGTCATTATCTACCTTGTCGATATAGTCGACAAACTGGAGATAAAGCAATTTTCTCAGGTTATGATCCGCGCCGGACTGATTTCCAGTGCGGTGTTTTGCTGCTTCGCCATTCTTGGCGATGCGGTTTTCTCTAGCGTCGTACAAGCCGAATTTGCATCATTCCAAATATTCGGCGGCGTAGTCTTCCTTCTCATCGGCCTACAATTCGTTTTTCAGGGGCCAGCCGCTATTGAGATTTTAAGGGGAAAGTCAGAACACCTTGCCGGTGCCATTGCTATGCCAGTACTCATTGGGCCAGGCACCATCAGTGCCAGTGTCATTATTGGCAAGAGACTTGATCCGTTGATTGCCTGCACTGCTATACTTGCAGCCGTAGTCATCGCCATCGCTATAATGCTTGGCCTCAAGGCATTGCACGATATTGTGCGCCTGCGTCGAGAATCCCTTATCAAAAGATATATTGAAATAGCGGGGCGTATTACTGCACTGTTTGTGGGAACCATTTCCGTTGAAATGATCATGCAGGGCGTTCGAACATGGGCAGGAAAGTTCTGACGATCGACATGAGGTATGGTACGACCGTTGCTATTTTAGTCATTAATTGAATTTGAAAATGCGATACATACATGATCACCAAATCAAAGTCGACGTTCTTACCGCAATCGCTACCTGAATGGTTCTATGATCTTAACCTAATTTAAAAAAGCTAACCTCCTTATCCAAAATCCGGCTCTGATCATTCAGCATATAGGCTGTTGCCGATAATTGCTCCGATCCCGCAGCATTTCGTTGCGTGACTTCATCAAGCTGTCTCATCACCTCACTGATTTGTTTGATTGCTTCGGCCTGCTGCTCTGACGAAGCACTAATTTCCTGAACCAGCGTGGCGGTTTTCAAAATGTCCGGCAACATGCGGGTAAATAACTGCTCGACGCTTTGCGTCACTTGTTCGGACGACGTTATTAAATCGCGAATGACGACAGCCGAATTATGACTGCGTCCTGCCAATTTTCGAACCTCAGTGGCAACCACCGAAAAACCCAGGCCATGACTACCCGCTCTCGCCGCTTCAATAGAAGCATTTAGCGCCAAAATATTCGTCTGATAAGCAATGTCTTCGATCAAAACAATCTGCTGACTGATTTTATTCATAGCAACTACGACTTCTTCAACAACCTGATTACCCTGCTTAGCCAGTATCGCACAGGTTTGCGTAATTTTCTCAGTGGCTTGGGCATTAGCAGAATTTTGCTCAATTGAATCGCGCAATTCATCGACGGACGCAGTCGTTTGGTCGATACTGGCCGCTTGCTGACAAGTGCTTTGACTTAGCGCTCCCGCTGCTGAACTGGTTTCTTGCGCTGCATCCAAAATCTGTTTGGCGCAGTTATGTATGGTTTGAATAATCCCACTTAATCGCGATTCCATGATGCGCATAGCGGCAAAAATACCTTGATGCAAATCATGATCGTTATGCTGTACCAAATGGCCTTCGGCAATATTTTCTGCCATAACGCACACTTCAGAAGGTTCACCGCCTAATTGATGCGCAATATCACGCCGTAAAACCAAAAACAAACTCAATACTAAAATCAATAAACAGCCGACCGTAACACTGATCAAAATTAAATAAGTTCGAGCCTGTGTTTCTAAGGTGTTGGCTTTGGCAAAAAATAATGAGGCCAAATGATCTTCGACTTTTTTCAATAAATTGATTTTTCCGGTTTGCTTGCTAAACCAGTATTTTGCATCAATAGCGAAGTTTCCTTGGTCAGCTTTTTTAAGTGCAACTTCACGCAAGCGCAGGGTTTCATCGACATCATGCCCCTTAAGCGTCTGCTGATAAAATTGTTGTGCCTGAGGATCGGCAAAGGATAAAAATACCTCCATAAAGGTGTTTTGAATTGCAATCAAACCGACTAAACGTTCATACATTCCCGGCCCAAAATGATCCATGGCGAATGTACCCGATAAAACCGCCCTCTCGATACCGGCCCGCTCTTTACTTTTAAGGAAATTAGCATAAGCCGACAATTGCGCGCTCATAGCGGTATCGAGACTCAACCGGGGCAGATAGGAAATTATATTAAGAAATTGTGCATTGATCCCTGAATAATAGCCAATTGCTTGAGCAGCCGGCAGAGAAAAAGCAACAATATCCTGACGCGTTTTTGTTAATCGTTCCAGCTCTCCCAATACGCTATGTAAGGACGCGGCTATACCCGGATCGGTCAGAATATCCAGTTCCGTCAAGCTCTCTTGCAGGGCATTCAATTTTGTAGTGCTTAACTGATGCTGTTCCAATAATTCTTGCTTAAACTGCTGGCCTTTGCTGCCAATATATCCGGCTGACATGCCTCGTTCTTTTTGCAATTCATGCACCAAGGCGCTGGCATGAAATGAAAATGTAGCTAATTTACTCACTTTGTCAGCAGCCGACATGACTTTATATTGCTGAATAATGGTAAATGCCGATAAGCCCAACAGCCCTACTAGTGGAAATATGACTAAGGTGATGATTTTATGGTTAAATGATAAGCGCTGAAGTAGCATTATCCGTCCTTATATTTTTTATTATTATGTAAACACTTAGTCTGAAGCTTAATGTTAATTGGAGACAGAGTAAAACAAATATTTCCGACAAAGTAAGTATTCCCGCCTTCTCCCTCTTTTTCAAATAGGGGAACTGAATTATGAGCTTTATTGCATCACGCTTTGCGCCTGCTCATCGGGGTCTTTAACAACAATGCTGGAGTACATCAAGGCTAGAGGCCTTGGAAATCAAGGACGAGCATCTGCTATGCGGATACCACCCCGAAACTTTTAGTTACAATATAATTAGCTATACTTCGCACGGTTACGGTTGAGGAAATGATAGCGAGTTGGTTTTTGTCGATAGCAAGGCGCTGAAACAGGCGCATAGCAAGCTATGAAACTGTTTCAGCAACGCGGCTACCGGCATAAAATCAGCCGCTAGGAATCCGCAACCGTGGCCGGGCGAAGTATACGCCTACAGTTACACAAAATTGAGATAGCGGCCATTTAGTTTCTGTCAAATACATAATCAATAACCATTGCTATCCTGTTTTTAAAGCTGTTTTAATACATCACCCTATCCTATCGCCATTTATAAAGCATCCTGCTTTATTTCATGTCAAAATATACCTTTATCTTAATGTATTAAACCGAGAACTTAAGTCTTTATGAAAATTGCTATTTTGTCGCGTAACTCCAAACTGTATTCGACTTCCCGGCTGGTTACAGCCGCAGAAGCGCGAGGCCATGAGGTGCGAGTGTTGGATGTATTACGTTGCTATATGAATATTACTTCGCATAATCCTTCTATTCATTACCGAGGTGAAGACTTAACGGGATTTGATGCCGTTATCCCTAGGATTGGCGCTTCCGTCACCTTCTACGGAACTGCGGTATTAAGACAATTTGAAATGATGAATGTTTTTCCATTAAACGAGTCGGTGGCCATTTCACGTTCTCGCGATAAATTAAGGTCGATTCAGTTATTGGCCAGAAAAGGCATCGGCCTGCCGGTAACCGGTTTTGCTAATAATCCTGACGATATTGAAGATTTAATTGCTCAAGTTGGCGGCGCTCCGCTGGTGATTAAGCTGCTGGAAGGTACGCAAGGTATCGGTGTGGTCTTGGCGGAAACCCATAATGCTGCCGAGAGTGTTATTCAGGCGTTTATGGGGCTTAAAGCCAATATTATGGTGCAAGAGTTCATCAAGGAGGCTGGCGGTAGTGATATTCGCTGTTTTGTGGTCGGCGATAAAGTGGTTGCCGCAATGAAACGACAAGCAGCGTCAGGTGAGTTTCGATCCAATTTACACCGTGGCGGTTCTGCGACTTTAGTCCGTTTAACGCCTGAAGAACGCTCTACTGCAGTACGCGCCGCTAAAATCATGGGCCTCAATGTCTGCGGTGTCGATATACTGCGCTCTAATCACGGCCCGGTCATTATGGAAGTTAATTCATCACCCGGACTGCAAGGCATTGAAAATGCCAGCGGCAAGGATATTGCGGATTTAATTATTAAATTTATTGAAAAACGCTTTGCGACGATGGAAATCTCTAAAGATAAATCGCCTACCAACTCAGATACCAGAACCCGTACTCGCGGTAAAGGTTAACCGTGCGCCAAGCCAATAAAACGCGTAAGCTACCCGTTCAAATTACCTTAAAAAAGGCAAAACATGTCGGATTTTAAAAAATACCAATGTTTAGAATGCGAGCATATTTATGATGAAGCCAAAGGCGATCCCGATAGCGGTATCGCTCCGGGCACTCGTTGGGCGGAGATTCCAGATAGTTGGGATTGTCCGATATGCGGCGCTCCAAAAAGTTTTTTCAAGTTAATGGAATAATCATTAATTTTTATAACCGTTCAGAGCTTTTAGACCTGAGGGCATCCAGAATGAAACTTAACCGTATTTTTTGCATTGCCAACATGGATGTAGGTAAGCGGCATATGCAGGGAACGCTAGCTTCACACAACTTCACTCCATCGACATTATTAAATAAAACCGCATCACGATTTATTTTAGCGCTGCTGATTTTTTCTCCGACGGCCGTATTCGCTGCCAACACTTGGAGTTATCACCAAGAGAGCGACCGGTTAACCAATAAAACCTACAGTTTTGCCCAGTCGCCTTTACCGTCTCGCGGTCTTTACGACTACATCAGATTGGAAATTATCTGCAAGGAAAATACCCTGCAAGTGGCTATTGACGCCGATAGCTTGATCGCCTCACAAGGCAGGGACTTTGGCTTTGAATATCAAATAGACAATAAGCCTCCTGTTGCACTGCAAATGACGACCTTTAAAGACACCAAGCGTAGAGGCTATACAGAAGAGTATGCTCAACGCATCGTCAATGACATATTGACCGGGAAATCCATCTTTATTCGCGTCAACACCATGATACGCAAAGTTCTATCCGCAGAAATGCCGTTGGAAAATGGCGCCGAACCCATTCGACATGTGGTTTCAGATTGCGGACTTAACCTTTCCGATAACGCAATTAATGAGCCTGTTTATACATTGACCGAGTTTCAACAGGATTTCGATAAATTGCCCTCAGAGCTGCAACAGCAAGTGCTGAATAAAATAAAAATAATCATCACGGAAACGCAAAATGCTCTTTTGAAAGACAAATGAACTCGCTATTTACCTTATATCACGATTCAAAATTTACTGAAAATTAAAGCGGATTTGCGATGTTATTATCGATTGGCATTGCAGGGCTGAATAGTTACCAGAAATGCGTATAATTGTCGGCATTCTCGAATGCAAGGCTGAACCCGCTGGAAAACATCGCTATGAAATCACAACCTATCTTTGATTACCCCATTTTTGCTCTTGGATTTAGAGCTTTTTTTGCCTTGGCAGGACTCGCCGCACTGATTTTGATTGTCTTTTGGAATGCTTTGTTCAACGGCACTTTAACGGCAGAACATTATTTCTCTAACAACTACTGGCATGCGCATGAGATGCTGCTGGGCTATGCCGTTGCCGTTATAGCTGGTTTTTTATTGACGGCAGTTAAAAATTGGACAGGCAAGCCGACGGTAACCGGCGATCAATTGGCAAGTTTGTGTTTATTATGGCTGTATGGCCGCATTCTGCCGTTTTATGCGGGCGAATTGCCCGATGTCTTGATTGCACTGGTAGATTTTGCTTTTTTGCCTGTCTTGGCTTATCAGATCAGCAAGCCGATCATTGCTGCAAAACAATATAAAAATATGTTTTTTATCGGACTGATACTGCTCTTGGCGCTGGGAAATAGCTTGATCCATGCTGAAATGCTGGGTTTACAAGACAACACCGCGGCTGTCGGAATTCAACTGGTCGTTGCAACTATCATTATTTTGATTTTAATCATCGCCGGACGCGTGTTTCCTTTCTTTACCGAACGAGGTATACCTGGAACGCTGATTATCAAAAACCCGATGCTGGATAACCTATCTGTAGCGTCAGCCGTTATTGTCTTTGCTCTGCAATTGTTCGATATTTCAGGAACCTTGTTAGCATTGGCGGCGATTGTTGCCGTTGCTTTAAACATCGCCAGACTATTCGGCTGGTATGTGCGCCGCGTTATCTACGTACCGTTGCTATGGGTGCTTTATACGGGTTACGGCTGGGTAATTTTAGGCTTTATATTAACGGCATTATCGGCCTATTCGTTTGTACTGCCGTCGCTGGCTCTGCATGCTTTTACGCTGGGAGGTATCGGCGTATTAACCTTAGGCATGATGGCTAGAGTCTCGCTTGGCCATACCGGTCGTGCGCTAAAGGCATCCAATGCGATTGCCATTGCTTTTGCGTTAATTAATGTCGCTGCATTGTTCCGGGTATTATTGCCGATAGCGATGCCGGGCTGGTACGAAAACTTAATTTATGTATCGACGCTTTCCTGGCTGGCGGCATTCTCTTTATTTATCTTCGTTTATGCACCTATATTAAGCAACGCTAGACTTGATGGTCAGGACGGATAAATGTTATCTAAACTCGACGGCATTGTTGACCTGATAACCAGCTCGCTGGTTTTATTTTCCAGCATCGGCATTTTCGTACTGACCTTAAATGCCCGTTATACCCATGCCATAGGCAGGGTCAGAGATATTTACGATGATCTTAAAACCAGTTCTCAATCACAAAAATTGGAAATAGAACTTAATACCATGGTTTACCGGTGCCACGTACTTAAATGGAGTTTCGGTCTGCTGCTATGCAGCGCGATTAGCAGCGGCGTGTTTATGCTAGGTTCTATATTTTCTCGATTTATAGGGCATATCAGCGCGGAAATTTTGATTTTATTTATTGTATGCAGCGTATTATTTATCTTCAGCTCAATGGTTTGTTTGTTTATCGATGTGCTGGCTTCTTTACGGGCAACGATGATTCATATTGAGCGGGTTAAATAACAACAACGTTGTCGCTTTTATCCCAAAAATCTAGTCAGTCCCCATCACCCAAACTCACCGCTTGTTGGTTTAGCAGCAATTCAGCAAACTCATGAGCGGGAACCGGTTTGCTCTTTATATATCCCTGATACCTATCGCAGCCTTTTTCCCGCAAAAATGACAACTGGTCAACTGTCTCCACGCCCTCGGCCAAGATCTTAAAGCCAAGAACATGGCCCATTGCAACAATGCTAGCGGCAATTTCCATATCTCCTTGTAGAAAAGGAATGTCGTCGATAAAGCTTTTGTCAATTTTCAATACATCCAGTGGGAAATGTTTAAGATACGCTAAGGATGAATAGCCGGTGCCGAAATCATCAATAGCTAGATGAACACCCTGAGCACGGAGTTTAGTAAGAATGGCAGTTGCACGATTCTGATCTCCCATCAAACCACTTTCAGTTATCTCCAATTCCAATTGTTCTGCTGGAAGGCCTGTTTCAGCCAACACCTTTGATACTAAAGCACAAATATCACTACGATTAAATTGATGAGGAGAAACATTGACCGCTAAAGTTATTGGCGGCAAACCTTCATCCAGCCATATACGTCCTTGCCGACAGGTTTCGCGTAATACCCATTCGCCAATCTCGATAATCTGTCCCGTTTCTTCAGCGATTGTTATAAAGTTTACTGGTGAAATCAATCCTTCAACCGGGTCTTGCCAGCGCACTAATGCCTCAACGCCAACGATGAGATCACTGGCAATGTCCACTTGGGGCTGATAAAAAACACGCAACTCCTGTTGCACAATCGCTCGACGTAATCTTGTTTCCACCGCAATACGTTCACGAGCTGCGAGAGTCAGGTCTTCGGAAAAATAGGCAAAGCTTCCGCGTCCTGCATCTTTTGCTTGATATAGCGCAGCATCGGCTGCTTCCATGAGTATCTGAGCATTTTCCCCATGTTGAGGATACAGGCTAATACCGATACTGGCACCAATCTGTACGTTGTCGTTCTGATTAAGACAAAAGGGTTTACTTAAATCGTCGATAATTTCTTCGGCAACCCGTGCCGCATCTTCCGGATGTGAAATATCTTCAAGCAACACGACAAACTCATCACCGCCCAAACGCGCCACCATGTCCACAGCACGTAGTTTTGCAATGATACGAGCTGCAACTTGTTGTAATAATTCATCGCCAGCCAGATGCCCTAAGCTGTCGTTCACTGCCTTAAATCGATCCAGGTCAAGCATCAGCAATGCTAACTTCTTGCCCTCTCGTAGATCAACATCAATGCCATGTTTAAGTCGCTCCTGTAACAATCGGCGATTGGGTAACTGGGTGAGTGGATCATAGAAGGCTAGGTTTTTAATTTGCTCTTCAGCAACCTTGCGCGCGGTGATGTCAATATGCGTACCAATCATGCGCAAGGCAATACCTTGGGAATCAAATTCAATAACTTGCCCCTGAGAATGTATCCAGCAAAAACTTCCATCGGCTTTACGCAACCGAAATTCATCTATACAACGAGATTGCTGCCCATTTAATAAATCCAATTGAAGCTGTTGAATACGTGATTGATCTTCGAGGTGAATGTATTCACTAAACCATTTAATAGTGATAGTTTCAGGCGGTGACGAAGTGCAAAGGCGGACTAGCTGGGCATCAAGTTGTAGTGTGCCGCTGACAAAATTCCAATCCCATAACCATTGATTTGAAGCTTGTAAGCTTAGCGCTAAAATGCGCTGTGAATCTTCCAAATCCTGAGTTCGTTGCCTGATTTTATCTTCAAGATTGCTATTAAACTGAAGAATTTCTTCTTCCCTCTTCTGTATACGCCCCATAAGTAAATTGAATGCTTCATATAAATGACTAATTTCATCCTTCCGCTGCACAGGATATTCGATCATTTCACACATATCGGACTGATCTGCGATGCGACGGGCATGATGTTCAAGCTGTTTAACCGATGTCATCACAAAACGTCGTAACATTAACGCCATGCCATAACTGCATAGCATAGCGATCAGCATCACACCCAACATAAAACGCTGTTCCTGATACTGTGTCTGCGATAACTCATCATCACGAAAAGCGCCCCTTAATACCCCTAATTTTTCATGTGCCTGATTGACAGCTACTGCAAAATACAGACGATTATTCTGCCAAATCCATTCCTGATTAACTTCTGGCAATGGCGCGGTAATTGCGTCATTAAAAGGATCATAATTTACCAAAATCTGCGCGTTAGCTTTTTCCAATCGGACATAGACAATTCGAGGATCTTGCCATAGTTTACTTAGTTGTTCTTCTGCACCATTCATATCATCAAATACTAAGGGCAGAACGGTGTATTCGGCGACTAATTTGGCAAGGGCCAAGTTATTACGAATAAAGTCCTGCCGTTGTTGCTGGACTTTTTGCCAATATAAAAAACTTGAAGTGGCGACAACCGTTATTAAGACGATAATCATAATCACCCATAATAATTTACGTTTTAATGGCTGAAAAAGTAGCCACTGTATAAACCTAGTCGACAATTCGGGCCACCTGAAGTAAATGATAACTAACTTTGAAACCACTACTTGTTAACACTTTTCGATTAACTTCCAAATGTAGCCGATCATCTTCAATAAAAAAACCTAAATGAGCACCATGAGAGACGGCATCCTTTTTTTCGGCAACGATAAGGATAGGGCGATTACTCGTTATTTTCAAAATAGCCGATAAATCATTAGTCTGTTCCTCGTCTAAATAAATAGCCTGACAATTAACTATTTTTGCTCGGTCATTAAAAATCAGTACATTAACCGGTTTATTATTAAGTGAACTGCTTGCATAATAAGTCTGTATTGCAGAAAGCAAAGGAGTCTTGTCAGCAACACATAAGCTAAATTGCTCATCCGTCCAAGTAGGCCATTCAATAAAACGGACGACTTTTTCGATGATAGAGGCACGAATCAGCTCGCTAGTATCAGCTGCTTTAGCACCGTTAAAGGCAAAGCAAATGAAAAGCATTGATAGTATACGTACAATGACTAAGCGTATATTCAAAACAAGCTATTCTTTGGTGATAAGTTAAGTTTCACAATGGCCTTATAACTCAATGGCTATTACTCCAACAGCATTTTTTACTATTAGCAGGCTATATCAGAACAGCTGCAAGCAAAATCACGGTACAACGATAGATAAGAATTATGCACTTAAAATATTTCATGAAAGCGAAATAATCCCGTCAAAAGATGATTATTAGTTTAAAGAAGTATTACATTTGCTTCTTAGCGCTTATTTAACTTATTAAAAATCCAGTTTCATTTTAAAATAAACGCTGCGTTGAACTTCTGAGTTATTTAGCCCGGTGGCGGTATCTCTAAAAAACTGCAACTGCTGTTTGTCTAACAGGTTTTGTCCAATCACGCTCAATTCAATGTTGCGACTGGCTTTCCAAGCAATGCGAGCATCCATATTAGTATAGGCTGCAACATAAGTCGATTTTAGCCTATCGACATAACGCATCCATAAATCGACCCTCCAGTCTTTTTGAACATCCCAGGATGACCTGAGCGACATCATTTGCTCGGGTGAATTAACAAATACTGGAAGAACTAAAGAAATCGTATCCCTACTGGCGTTTTTCAAATGTAAATCTGTTATGGCATAACTATAACCCGCATTAATGCGCCACCAGGAATTTACATACCAATTAGCTGATAAATCAACTCCGTAGCTCTCCCCTTTCATTTTATTACCAAAGTCCATTGGAACTATGACGCGGAATGGATTCTGCAAAAAATAGATATTATTTTGTTCAAACGTTCGTAAATCATCATGTGCGCTATAAAAAGCAGCAATGTCTAGTTGAATTTTACGGCTAAACTGAGCTCTATAACCTAGCTCATAAGAAATAATTTTTTCACTGACAAAGCCCTTATTACCAGCAATATTGATAACCGCTGGAATACCGTTGTCACGAATTTTTGGCTCGAATATCGAATCTTGCTCACTGATTGATGGAACTCTTACAGAACGAGAAATTGCTCCCCAAAAAGTATTACTTTCATTAATTAACCAAGTCATCCTTGCAGTCGGTTGAATTTCAAAGCCGGTTAAATCATTATGTTCAAAGCGCGAAGCAAAATTTAATTTGAACTGATCCGAGAACAACGAAATTTCATCACTAATAAATCCGCTGTATAAATGAGTATCTCTTTCCTTTGGATTTAGCCTGACTATCGTCCCTGGATTCAGTTTATTATTAACATATCGGTACTGGAATCCCCAAGCTATTTCCTGGTTAGACCAGCCAAAGTGGCGCTGAAAATCCAAATCTGTAATGTTAACTTCTTGATTGCCTAAGACACTGTCTTCTCTACTCGTGTGATCGAAATATACTTGTAAAGCCCAGCTTTTATGGTCTTCCTGATTGGCCCACCGAGCTAGGATGTTTTCGCCACTGAGCCTGACATTGTCATGAATAAAACGTGTAAAGGCAGGTGAAAATAAATCCGGCACATCGCCCGCCTGTCCCATTTTACCGTCATAGGCATTACCAGTAATCGACAAACTTTGGTTGTCCGTAAAATTTGTGTCGACACGGATGCCGCCACTCGTCATAGATGAATGATCATTTGCCGGCTGTTGGTCAAAAGTACCGCCGTCATCCCTGTTGTAATGTTTACCATGGATTCGGTAATGCGTATTTTCTCCCAATGCACCGCCAAACCTTAGCGACCCAAAACCCTTTTCCTCGGTTCCGTAACCGGCTGTTGCTTCGATGCCCTGAGTATCTTTAGCCGAATAGGTAATGATATTAATCACACCATTTACCGCATTCGAACCCCATAAAGCGGCAGCCGACCCTCTAACGATTTCAATACGTTGCACATTTTCCAGCAGGACATCCTGTGCATCCCAGTAAACACCGGAAAATAATGGCGAATAAACAGAACGCCCATCAATCAATACCAACAACTTGTTTGAAAAGCGTTCATTAAATCCGTGAATGCTAATAGCCCATTGATTGGCACTGATACGAGCAACATGCACGCCGGGCGCTAAACGTAATGCGTCAGGCAAAGAAGTCACGCCGGAACGGCTAATATCTTCCTGAGTAATGATATAAACCGAAGCAGACTCATTAAATTGTTTTTTATTCTTTTTCGACGAGGTAACTATGGGTAAATCCATTAGCTCTTCTAAGGACATTTTTTTAATTTCATCAATAGTAATATCGGCCAGACATGCCATTGAACTCATATATATTATGAAAAAACATACAATTCGCAAGAAAAGCCGCATTAAATCAATCACTCTTTAACCTTGAAAATGTAAGCTTTCGAATAATGCAGCTCCTTACAAATTAAGGCGGTAAAAGGCAAATAACTTATCATTCCTATCATAGTCATATTAAAAATGTGGTAATTATTCAGACCCCTTAGCTAAAGGGAGCCTTGGCACAGAAAATCCCGCCCGCCTTTGACGAATTACCTCCGCCAAATAAATCCAAGGTGACTGTTGGCGAACACGGCAGGTTTCAATAACGCTAATCAGAATC
>JADHTX010000033.1 GCA_016784875.1 Methylobacter sp. | reverse complement strand
CGCAAGTGTGGCTGATTCAGCACTCGTTTCGGCCTGCTGGCGAGCTAATGCGGCTTGGTTTGCATATTGGGACGCTGCTTGTGCTTCTAGTTCAGCGGTTCGCTGGGATCGTTCAGCGGACAGAGAGAAATCTTCACAATTGTTTGCCGCCTGTCTGGCGCGTTCGGCTTCTTGGATGGCATTATCGAGTGCTTCTGAAATATGGTCGGACATGAGCGATACCTTCTAATTTAGGGTAAATTATTATGGTTTATTATTATAGTTTAATGCTTGTGGGATTCTATCAGCAAAAGTATTGCCTGAACAGCATCTGCATTATCAAGATGATAAGCCTCGCAGAATCAGCATTACGCTTTTCTTTAATGTCCAAGCTTACTATTTATTCGTTAAAGGGCGTGATGCCGACGCTACTCTCGGATTATGCTTGATATTCCTTAATTATTGATTTTGAATAAGATAATTTTTTTAGTCTGCGATACGGTAAATAAAAAATGTCTTGGATTCAACTGATAAGTGTAATCTTTATTTGTAGCATCCATGAGGGTTGAGTCAGGGGGAAATGACGCATGTCTGCACACCGCTATGCTGCTCTAGTATAATCCGTATGGTTAAGGGGTATGATTACAAGGAGCGCACTCTGGAGTTGAATTGGCCAAGTGTAAGAGCAATTACCGAGGAACAAATATCTGCCGATGCAGTTGTAACTTAATCTAAGGCACTTTATGTATAATAGCTTTGTTAAAAATTAATGATGTAAGAGGTTATGGCGGAAAAAACCAAAAAACGCAGATCGAGTAGATACGATAAGAAAAAAACGGCTCCTAAAAAATCAGGTTCGCATTGGTTTAGAAATTCAGTGCTGATTTTTTTGGCGGGGTTTGCTTTTGTTTTAGCGAGTTATCTGGGTTATCTGGATTACAACGTTCGCACTCAATTTGAAGGTAAACGCTGGGCTATTCCGGCACGGGTTTATGCTAGTCCGGTGGAGCTTTATGCGGGATATAACCTGAGCGCTGATGAGTTTGAAACATTATTGCAGGCGTTGCATTATCGGCTGGATGTTCATTTGTCCTCGGAAGGGACATATTTTAAAAACGGTTCGCAAATCAGCGTAAAAACTCGGGAGTTTACCTTTTGGGACCAGCAACAGCCTAGCAGCGTTATGCGGGTAAATTTTAACGCCTCGGGCATTGCTAACATCGTTGATGCAACGCAAACCAAAGACCTTGCTATTGTGCGTCTGGATCCTGTGCAAATCGGCAGTTTATATCCCACTATTAAAGAAGACCGGGTTTTAATTAAGCTGGAAGAAGCCCCAGATGCGCTTATTAAAGGTTTGCTGGCTTCTGAAGATCGGGATTTTTATCAGCATATCGGTATTTCATTTAAGGGGATTGCCAGGGCAATGTGGATGAACGTGCTTGCCGGTCATATGGTTCAGGGCGGTAGCACTATTACCCAGCAGTTGGTTAAAAATTTTTATTTGACATCCGAACGCAGTCTGACGCGTAAAGCAAAAGAAGCGCTTATGGCGCTGATTTTAGAATATCGTTACAGCAAAGATGAGATTCTGGAAGCTTATTTAAATGAAATTTATTTGGGCCAAGATGGTGCCAGCGCGGTGCATGGTTTTGGCTTAGCCAGTGAGTTCTATTTTGGCAGTTCTTTAAAGGATTTACCTTTGGAGCATGTGGCTTCGTTGATTGCGTTGGTTCGCGGGCCTTCTGAATACGACCCGAGGCGTTATGCCGATCGCTCTATACAGCGGCGTAATCTGGTGTTGGGAGAGATGGAAGCGGAAGGTTATATCACTAAGCAGCAGGCGGCTGCGGCTGCGGCCAAGCCATTAAATGTGATTGCCAATACCCATCGTTCAACTAATCGTTATCCCGGCTTTCTCGATCTGGTCAAACGGCAATTAAGACAGGAATATAAGGAGGAAGATTTAACTTCCGAAGGTCTAAGGATTTTTACTACATTAGATACGCGGGTTCAGGATGCACTGGAAGATAGTTTATCTAAAAAGCTAAATCAGCTTGAAAAAAAGCCTAAAGCTAACGAACTTGAAGCTGCTGCTGTGGTTACGCATAGAGATGGCGGTGAGATAGCCGCGCTGATGAGCGGTCGCGAAGTATCTAGCGCGGGATTTAATCGTGCTTTGGATGCGGTCAGGCCGATAGGTTCGTTAATCAAGCCGGTGGTGTATTTGACCGCGCTGGAATATCCGAACAGATATACCATTACTACACCGGTCAGCGATACGGCCATTTCGGTTAAGGGGCCGCATGGCAAAAATTGGAATCCTAAAAACTATGATCACAGGGAACATGGTACGGTAAGTTTTCATTCGGCACTGGCGCATTCTTACAATCTGGCTACGGTTCGGATAGGGATGGATATTGGTGTAGCCAGAGTCGCTAAAACATTACGAAGTATGGGTATCACCCGGGAGGTTGATTTGTATCCGTCATTCCTGCTGGGAGCGGCGAGTTTAACGCCGATGGAAGTTACCCAAATCTATCAAACGTTGGCGGGTGACGGTTTTTCTACGCCGTTAAAAGGCATCAGAGCCGTGGTTGCGGCCGACGGTACGCGCTTGCAAAGCTATCCTTTTACAGTGAGACAAGTGCTTGATCCTTCAGTTACTTATATCGTGAATACCATATTGCAGGAAGTGATGCATGAAGGTACCGGACGCTCGGCGTATTCAGCATTTCCGGCAGACTACGGTTTGATCGGCAAAACCGGTACCACTAACGATTCAAAAGACAGTTGGTTTGCCGGGTACACCGGTGATTATTTGGCGGTGGTCTGGATTGGCCGGGACGACAACAAACCTGCCGGATTAACTGGGGCAAGCGGGGCTTTGCAAGTTTGGACGTCGTTAATGAAACAGATTTCCATCCAGCCGGTAAATCTGATTCCGCCTGATAATATTAAGACGGCCTGGATCGATCCAGCTAACGGTTTGTTGGCGAATGAAAATTGCGCGGGCGCGAAGGCGTATCCATTCATTGCCGGTTCAGCACCGCAGGAGTATTCATCGTGTGTGGATTCGCCCGTTAATCCATTTGAAAGCTTGATTAACGATTTGTTGCCGAATAATTAACAAAGGTATTTATGAAAAAAATTATAATTTTCGCCGGTTTGACAGTAATGTTGCTTTTTAATGGCTCGGGTTATGCAGAAGATAAACCTGTCCGGCAGTTGAAAGCCTTTTTAAATAATACAAAATCGCTTACCGCCGATTTTAAGCAAGTATTGATTAATGAAGCAGGCAATCCCACTCAAACCAGTTACGGTGTTTTTTATCTGCAACGGCCCGGGAAGTTCCGCTGGGATTATTTAAAGCCCTTTCAACAGCAGATAGTCTCTACAACCGGGAAGGTCTGGTTTTACGATACCGATCTGGAGCAGGTTACCATTAAAAAACTCGATGAGTCGATGGGGTCAACGCCTGCATTGCTATTAAGCGGCGAAATATCGCTGGAGGATAATTACACCATGGAACAGCAGGGTGTCGATGGCAGTTTGACGTGGGTGAAATTGATTCCTAAAAGTCAGGAAAGCAGCTTTAAATATGTACTGATCGGGTTGGATGGCGATTCCTTGGGCGGCATGGAGCTGAGCGATAATTTCGGTCAATTGACGCGCATTTATTTTTCCAATGTTATTTTAAATCCCCCATTGAAACAGACTTTGTTCGAGTTTAAAGCACCCAAAGGTGTTGATGTTTTTTCAGATTAATGAGGAGCCGGTTCTAAAGGATTAAGTCACCTTGAACCTCATTTATGCTTTTCGATGATTTGACCAAACCCTTGGCCGACCGAATGCGGCCAACCGAGTTAGCCGATTATGTCGGACAACAACACATCCTGAAACCCGGCAAACCGCTTTACGAAGCCATTGCTACGGGGCGATTGCATTCGATGATTTTCTGGGGGCCGCCCGGCACCGGTAAAACCACATTGGCGCGGCTCATTGCCCAGCATTCCGATGCCGAGTTTATGCCGATTTCGGCGGTGTTATCCGGCGTTAAAGAAATCAGGGCGGCGGTCGCCGAGGCTAAAAAAATCCAATTGGAACAGCATCGTCGCACCATCTTATTCGTCGATGAAGTACATCGTTTTAACAAATCTCAACAGGATGCCTTTCTGCCGCATGTCGAAGACGGCACGGTTTATTTTGTCGGTGCGACCACCGAAAATCCGTCTTTTGCGTTGAATAATGCGTTGTTGTCCAGAGCGCGGGTCTATGTGCTGAACGCTTTAACGGCCGACGATTTATTGGCGGTGATCGATAAAGCCCTGAGCGATAAGGTTCGCGGTTTGGGTGGTCAGGGCATCGAAATGTCTGACGACATAAAACAACAGTTCGCTCAAGCGGCAGACGGCGATGCCCGAAGACTGCTCAATCTGCTGGAAATTGCCGTAGAACTTGCCGCCGCCAAGGGGGGGCAGACGGTTAATGAAGCCATTGCTAAAGAAGTCGTGTCGGGCGGGGTACGGCGTTTCGATAATCAGGGCGAAGAATTTTACAATCAGATTTCGGCGCTGCATAAATCGGTGCGCGGCAGTTCGCCCGATGCATCGCTGTACTGGCTGTGCAGGATGATGGACGGCGGCTGCGATTTATCCTATCTGGCCAGACGCGTCGTCAGGATGGCCTCCGAAGATATAGGCAATGCCGATCCCAGAGCCTTGCAGATATGCATCAACGCCTGGGAAGCCCAGGAGCGCTTAGGCAGTCCGGAAGGCGAGCTGGCCTTAGCGCAAGCCGTTGTTTATCTGGCCTGTGCGCCGAAAAGCAACGCGGTCTACATGGCGTATAACGCGGCTATGTCTGATGCCAGACAAAGCGGCAGCCTCGGTGTGCCGGTGCATTTAAGAAATGCGCCGACTAAACTGATGAAATCGCTGGATTACGGCAAAGAATATCGCTATGCCCACAATGAACCGGAAGCCTATGCGGCAGGGGAGAATTATTTTCCCGATGAGTTGGCAGGCAGGCAATATTACCA
Source organism: Methylobacter sp. (assembly GCA_016784875.1). GTDB lineage: Bacteria > Pseudomonadota > Gammaproteobacteria > Methylococcales > Methylomonadaceae > Methylobacter_A. The sequence continues at coordinate 12,024 of JADHTX010000033.1, read as the reverse complement.
GCCGGTAGATCGCGGCTTAGAAATCAAGATCAAGGAAAAATTAAAGCATTTGAAAGCATTGGATAAGAATGCGACCTAACCCAAATTTAATACAAATAAAAAATAGCACTCACATACTAAAAATAAATGTTAAAGAAACGCACGGTGCAAGACTTACCTATAATTTTTTTCGCGCCCCAATGTCCCCCGTTTATTATCTCAATAATGACAACACGCCTTGAGTAGAGGTATTAGCCTGCGCCAGCATCGCAGTACCTGCCTGTTGCAGAATTTGTGCGCGGCTCATTTCACCGGTTTCTACTGCGAAGTCGGCGTCTTTAATGCGGCTGTTAGCAGCGGTCAGATTTTCAGCGTTCAATTGTAAGTTACTGATGGTGCTGTCAAAACGGTTTTGGATCGCGCCCATATTGGCTCGCTGCTTGTTGACTTTGGCTAAAGCATTGTCCACAGCCGATAAGGCTTTCTCGGCACCGGCCACAGTCGAAACGTCAATATCCTTGACTAGCTGACCCGATTCGCCCGTGCCGTAAGTGCCTACTCTGAAAGGATTTCTATAGAAACCGTTGTTGGAGGAAATATTGATTTGATCGCCGGATTCCAGTTTTACCGTGCCGTATTTCGTCGTGGCGGTAATACCGGCATTGGCTTGCGCCGTGGTAACAATGTTGCGTCCGTCGTCGGCTACCATAGTAAATTGATCGTCGTCGGTGACAACCGCCCTGACGCCGGTTTGCGATGATTTGGCGTTAATCGCATCAACATACAGAGAAACCTGCTCGGCGGTCGTGCCTGTTGTGCCGTTAGCTGTTGTGATCGTGATACCGTTGAGCGTAAAAGTGCCGCCGGCATTACTGGTAACCGCCGTGGAGGTAAATGTCGTCGGCCCAGCTACAGCCGTGACGCCGGTTTTATCGCTGGCTAAGTTGATGGTCGCCGCAACGGCGATGGCGCTTTTGTCTCGGTCGGCGGATGAGGCGGTATCGTAGGATTGTTGAGTCGCCCCGATCATGGCTATTGTAATAACAAAATTATTACTCTTTTCTTGTTTAAATGACGGATGGCAAATTATCATGATCAATTCAAAATGCGAGGTCAAAGTTTTTGGTAGTTCTACTAAGACTGCGCCGAAAGTCTGCTAAAAGACTACAGAGCAATGCCGCTGTAAATGGCGTTATCGTTGCAGCTTATCAATTCGGTAGTTACACTACGAATGAAATTGCTATATATTTCGGATGTCATTATTCAACGGTGAGCCGAGCTGTTGCAAAATGCAAAACCTGAGGCCTTCGCCCTCTGAAGCTAAATATAGAGATTTATAAAATGTCTGAAGCCCTTATAGAAAAAATAACATCTGAAGTTTCCTCTTATTATTCCGCCGCAACTCAGTATCGTCCAAATAATGACCTTGCTTTTCGAACTAAACTTCGTAAGATTATTCAATCAAAGCTCCAGCCTTATTTTGATAGCAAATTAATAGATTCGTTTAGAGTTATCTGTGATGAAAGTAACAATGATACCCGTGATGTAAAGCAGCCCGTAAGGTTGAATGTTATCGTTAGAATATCCAAATCTTCGCCACAGCATATGATTTCATTGCCCTTAAGAAAACCGGACCCGCAGCAAATGACAGTAGAAAAACGTAGTACGTTATGGCATAAGTCAATAGATGGCGCAGAATTATTATGGGGTAAATTATTCGATAAGCGAGCAGAAAAAAAGAGTTAAAAGAAAAACGCATACAAGCAACTAAAATATAGAGGGCCTATCTTTCGTTGTGCGTTTCTTCAAAATTTTGGTAGATTACACTGCCGATAAAAAGTTGCGCTTTTTTGTTTTTATACTGGGCTAGTAATATTATCAACTAGCAAAGTGTACCGATTAAAAGAACGTCCGTTGTTTTTCTGCTCTTTACCGTGAAAAGTCACTGTTACTAAATCTCCCGGCGCGGCATTATTTTGTTTCAAGCTGTGTATCAAATACCGATTTAGAGCAACACTCACAACTGAGCCGGTATCGTCCTGTAAAAGCATGGTTTTCTGTTCGTCATAGAGCGAGTTTTTATAGGTGCCGCCGCCTTGAATTACGCCTGCAATTGTTTCGCCCGCCGACGGGTGCCAGTAAGTGATTTGGTTTGTTGCGGGTAGATTTTCAGTCATTATTTTATCCTGTTTGTTAGTGGGTAGCCGGGTGCAATTGTACTCAGTTCATCTTGATCTTGCTTAATAGCTGTAAACGTAGCAGGCCTGAAGGGGAGGCAGATTATATTGCTGATATAAAGGGAGGGGGTAAGTTATTGTTTTTATTTTGCTCATCCTGACCTGGCAGGTGAATGCCCAGTTAGACACAAGGTACTGATTTGTTAAGTACCTTTCGTGTATTCTATGTCTTTTGTGGATGAGCTACGGTTTTTAGGTTAATTTAGAGCTGGTAATTTATTTAGAAAAAATTGTTGAATTTCTATAAAATCACCTATTACTGTAATCACTATTCAGATCAAGACTACATGGACCTAAAATTTCTCGATTTCGAACAACCCATCGCAGAGTTAGAAGCGAAAATTGTCGAATTACGCAATGTGCAGTTCGACAACAACATTAATATTTCCGATGCGCTTAAACAGCTGGAAGACCGAAGCCAGGCGTTGACCGAGTCTATTTTTACCGATCTTTCCGATTGGCAAATTTCCCAGTTATCCCGGCATCCGGGGCGACCTTATACACTGGATTACGTAGAACATGTTTTTACCGATTTCCATGAACTGCATGGCGACCGGGCTTATGCGGATGATCCGGCGATTATTTGCGGCTTGGCGCGTCTTGAGGGGCAGCCGGTTATGGTGATCGGTCATCAAAAAGGCCGTGACACCAAGGAAAAAATTTATCGCAACTTCGGCATGCCTCGTCCAGAGGGTTATCGTAAAGCATTACGTATGATGAAAATGGCGGAGCGTTTTAAAATGCCGGTCATTTGTCTGATCGACACTCCGGGAGCGTATCCCGGTATCGGCGCGGAAGAACGCGGTCAAAGTGAAGCAATTGCCAGAAATCTGTTTGAAATGGCCAAGTTGAAAACCCCGATTATCTGCACCATTATCGGCGAAGGCGGTTCCGGCGGTGCGTTGGCTATCGGTGTCGGCGACCGTTTGATCATGCTCGAATACAGTACCTATTCGGTTATTTCTCCAGAAGGCTGTGCATCCATTTTATGGAAAAGTGCTGATAAGTCGCAATTGGCGGCTGAGGCGATGGGCATTACTTCAGATCGTATTCGTGAGCAGGGTTTTCTGGATGAAGTGGTCAGGGAGCCTTTAGGCGGAGGTCATAGGGATTTTAAAATGACAGCCATGAATTTAAAGGAAGCACTGGTTCGGCACATGAATGAGTTGAAGCGGCAACCTATTGATACCCTAATGGAAAGTCGCTATCAGCGGATTATGGACTTTGGGGTTTTTACTGACGAAGGCGGAAAGTAGAACGTAGGCGAGGGGTGCAAGGCGAAAGGCAAAAGGCGAAAGATTCGTCGCTCTTTGACGGTATTATTGCCAAGCTGGATCTTGGAGATGAGCGGCAAAGAGTTTTTGTCGCTTACAGCGGCGGCGTAGACTCGCATGTTTTGCTGCATTTATGTGCGTCTACTGCTCAACTCAAAGGCAAGCTAACCGCAGTTTACGTTCATCACGGCTTGCAGACAGAAGCTGAATCATGGGCTAAACACTGCGAACAAACCGCAAGCGACCTCGGGGTTGAGTTTTTAACCTTACGGGTTAATGCTAAAGCAATGTCGGGCGAAAGCCCTGAAGAGGCCGCCAGAAATGCCCGGTATGCGGCTTTTAAATCGATAATAAAAACTGATGATGCGTTGTTGCTTGCCCAACACCGAGAAGATCAGTTGGAAACGGTGCTGCTGCAACTATTTCGCGGCAGCGGCTTGCGCGGGCTTTCCGGTATGCCGGAAAGCATGGTTTTCGGGGCAGGCATCATGCTTAGGCCTTTGTTGAATACGCCCAAGCAGGCGATTAGCGATTACGCTCAAGCGAATCGATTAAGCTGGGTTGAAGACCCCAGTAATCAAAGCAATGACTATGACCGCAATTTTCTTCGTAATGCGGTGGTACCGTTACTAAAGCAGCGTTGGCCAGCAATTGATAAAACCGTGGCGCGATCGGCAAGGCATTGTGCGGATGCTCAGGTGTTGGTTGAGGAAATCGCCGATGAGTTATTCGATGAGGTTTTTAATCCGGCAGATGCGACATTGAGTATCAGTCGGTTAGCGGCGCATCATTTACATCAACAGCAGCTTATCATTAGGCATTGGTTTCGGCGCATGGGATTGAAAATGCCTGCACAGGCTTTTATCGGTCGAATTCTCGGGCAGGTAGTTGCGGCAGCCGAACAGCGCGATCCGGTATTGTCGGGCCAGGGTTACAGCATTCGCCGCTATCGGGATAAATTGTATTGCCTGATTCATCAGCATGGAACAGGTTTGCATTTACCCGAAGAGTGTCAGGCAGGAAAACCGGATGCGTGCCAATTGGTGCAGACACAGCAAGATGCTTTTTGGCCAAAAGGGCAAGCGTCGATACAAATCGCTTATAATCAAATCTTGTCTTGTGTGCCGGCGTCAAAGGGAATACTCCGGGAGCAGTGGGCTAGCGCCAAAGTTGAAATAAGGTTTCGCCGTGGCGGTGAAAAGATTTGTTTGCCGGGACGTCAAGGTCACCATTCGCTGAAAAACCTGTTTCAGGAAGCAGGTATTCCGCCGTGGAAAAGGGATATGATACCGTTGGTTTACCTGAATGATATGCTTGCTGCCGTGGGCGATAAATGGATCAGTGCGGCATTTTATAGCGAACAAACACAGGCTTGCGTTAGTCTGTTGCTGCAAAGTTCATAATTAAACCCAAAAGACAATGACGACAAGCGCATTGTCGATTAAAATACCTTAGTTTTACCTAACTTCATCAGAGCTATTAGGATGGGCTGAGGCGCGAATTCCCATCGTTTGCGATTGATGGGGTTGGTGTCTCAACCCATCCTATGAACTAAAAATCCTACATGACAAAATACATTTTCATTACCGGTGGCGTTGTTTCGTCTCTTGGCAAAGGCATTGCCGCATCTTCGCTTGCAGCTATTCTTGAGTCGCGAGGCCTTAAGGTCACTATGACCAAGCTCGATCCTTATATTAATGTTGATCCGGGTACCATGAGTCCTTTTCAGCATGGTGAGGTATTCGTTACTGAAGACGGTACCGAGACCGATCTCGATTTAGGCCATTATGAGCGGTTTCTTAAAACCACGATGACTAAAAAGAACAGTTTCTCAACCGGTCAGGTCTACGAAAGCGTTTTGCGCAAAGAGCGTAAAGGCGAATATTTGGGAGCGACGGTTCAGGTCATTCCTCATATTACCGATGAAATTAAGCGTCGTGTTTATGAAAGCGCCGACGACTGCATTGATGCAGGCGGCAGGGTAACTCAGGGATCGGTCGATGTCGCCTTGATTGAAGTCGGCGGCACGGTAGGCGATATTGAATCGCTGCCTTTTTTGGAGGCTATCCGGCAGATGCGCTTCGAACTGGGCGCTGAACGGTCGCTGTTTATCCATTTGACGCTGGTGCCGTATATTCGTTCCGCAGGCGAAATAAAAACCAAGCCGACCCAGCATTCGGTAAAAGAACTGAGGAGTATAGGCATACAGCCGGATATTTTAATTTGCCGTTCCGAGCAACCCATTCCGCACAGTGAACGTCATAAAATCGCCTTATTCACCAATGTTGAAGAAAAAGCGGTTATTTCCGCAGTCGATGCCAGTTCGATTTACAAGATTCCGTTGATGCTGCATGATCAAGGCTTAGACGATTTTGTTGTCAATAAGTTGCGGTTGGATGTACCCCCTGCGGATTTGACCGAGTGGGAAGCCGTCGTTGATGCGCTGGAGCACTCCGATAATGAAGCAACCATTGCCATTGTCGGCAAATACGTCGATCATTCCGATGCTTATAAATCGCTGAATGAAGCGCTCATTCATGCCGGTATCCGTACCCGAACTAAGGTCAATATCGTCTATATTGACTCGGAAACGATAGAAGACGAAGGCGTTGCCAGTCTGAATGGCATCGATGCCATTTTGGTGCCGGGCGGCTTTGGCGAACGCGGCGTGGAAGGCAAAATTGCTACGGTTAAGTATGCGCGGAAAAACAAGATTCCTTATCTGGGGATTTGTCTGGGAATGCAGGTTGCCGTCATCGAATTTGCCCGCGATGTAGCCGGGTTGGAAGGCGCGCACAGCACCGAATTTCTACCCAATTCGCCGCATCCGGTGATCGGCTTGATTACAGAATGGATGGCTGAGAGCGGTCAATTGGAAACCCGTAATGAAGAATCCGATTTAGGCGGTTCTATGCGTTTGGGCGGTCAGCAATGCCGGTTGCAATCCGATTCGTTGGCGTACCAGCTTTATCAGAAAGATGTGATTACCGAAAGACATCGTCATCGGTATGAGTTTAACAGTCAGTACCTGGAAAAATTGGAACAGGAAGGTATGCGTTTTTCCGGAAAGTCGATTGATGGGCGCTTAGTTGAAGTGATTGAAATAGCAGACCATCCTTGGTTTCTAGCTTGTCAGTTCCATCCTGAATTTACCTCAACGCCTAGAAAGGGACATCCCTTGTTTTCGGGCTTTGTCGTCGCGGCTGTTGAACATAAAAGAGGTGTAAGGTAATGAAATTATGTGATTTTGAAGCAGGATTAGATCAACCGTTTTTTTTGATAGCAGGTCCGTGTGTTATTGAAAGCGAACAAATGGCGTTGGATACAGCGGGTTACCTTAAAGAGTTAACGACTCAGTTAAATATCCCTTTTATTTACAAATCGTCGTTCGATAAAGCCAATCGGTCATCGCATGAAAGTTATCGTGGCCCCGGCGTGGAACAGGGGCTTAAAATACTGGAAAAAGTCAAACAACAAATCGGCGTGCCGGTGTTGACCGATGTGCACGAAGATACGCCATTGGCCGAAGTGGCTTCGGTCGTCGATGTGATGCAAACGCCTGCATTTTTATGTCGGCAAACCAACTTTATTCAGCAAGTCGCCTCTCAAGGCATTCCTGTGAATATCAAAAAAGGCCAGTTCCTGGCTCCTTGGGATATGGTGCATGTCGCCAACAAAGCCAAGGCGACCGGTAACCAGCAGATTATGGTCTGCGAGCGTGGCGTATCGTTCGGGTATAACAACCTGGTTTCCGATATGCGCTCGTTGGCGGTCATGCGCGACACCGATTGCCCGGTGGTTTTCGATGCGACTCATTCGGTGCAATTGCCCGGCGGACAAGGCACGGTATCCGGCGGACAACGTGAATTCGTCCCCGTATTAGCTAGAGCCGCTGTTGCAGCCGGTATTGCAGGGCTGTTTATGGAGACTCATCCGAATCCTGCGGAAGCGAAAAGCGACGGTCCCAACTCCTGGCCTTTACAGCGGATGCGGGAATTATTGGAAACCTTGGTGATTTTAGATAATGCCGTCAAAGCCCAGCCATTTATAGAAACGACTTTGTAATTTTATGCCGTATATTACCCAATTATCGCAACTCGATTTAACCGCCAGCTACAGCTATGCGGATTATTTGACGTGGCGGATAAATGGGGCAGTGGAGTTGATTAGAGGCAGGATTCAGTTAATGTCTCCTGCGCCGAATGTTAAACATCAGCGCATTTCGTGGCAACTCGGCGGCGTATTATTTAATTATTTTAATGGCAAAGCCTGTAATGCTTTTTCGGCACCGTTCGATGTGCGCTTATATGACCGCACTAAATCGATATTAGCCAATAAAGACATCACCACCGTCGTACAGCCGGATATTTGCGTTATTTGCGATCAAGAAAAACTGGACGAGCAAGGTTGTAACGGTGCACCGGATTGGATTATTGAAATATTATCCAAAGGCAATTCCAAAAAAGAAGTCAAAGTTAAACATGCGCTTTATGCCGAAAGCGGTGTAACCGAATATTGGGTTGTTTACCCTTACGAAGAAGTCATTCATCAATTTGTATTAAGCGAACAAACCGGGCAATATCAGCTGCATAATATTTATGCGGAAGACGATGTGGCTGCGCCATTTTTATTTTCAGACTTAGCGGTTGATTTACAAGCGCTATTTAAAGAGATGTAGTCATTTATATTTAACCGAAAGCCTCGTGCTTTTATTTTTAACCAGTAGAAAAGAAACCACCATGACCCGAATAGTTGATATTAAAGCAAGAGAAATTTTAGATTCACGCGGCAACCCGACTTTGGAAGCTGATGTGATTTTGGCATCCGGCGTGATCGGTAGTGCTATGGTGCCGTCCGGGGCATCAACCGGTGAGCGCGAAGCGATAGAATTGCGCGATAACGATAAAGGCCGCTATTTAGGTAAGGGCGTATTAACAGCGGTTAAAAATGTTAACACCGAAATTCGCGATGCAATTGTTGGAATGGATTCCGATGACCAGACCGCCATCGACAAAACAATGATCGAACTGGACGGCACTGAAAACAAAGGTCGTCTAGGCGCTAATGCCATTTTAGCTGTTTCAATGGCGGTAGCTCATGCAGCGGCTAATGATGCGGGCGTACCTTTATACCGTCACCTGAATACCAGCGGAAAATTTATCATGCCGGTGCCGATGATGAACATCATCAACGGCGGTTCACATGCCGACAACAGCGTTGATCTGCAAGAATTTATGATCCTGCCGGTAGGCGCGCCGACTTTCCGTGAAGCGATTCGTTACGGCGCGGAAGTTTTTCATAACTTGAGCAAAGTGTTAAAAGCCAAAGGTTTGGCAACCACAGTCGGTGATGAAGGCGGTTTCGCACCGAATCTGTCATCCAACGAAGAAGCGATTGAAGTTATTTTGGAAGCGATTGAAAAAGCCGGTTATAAAGCCGGTGTCGATATTTTCTTAGGTATGGATGCAGCTAGTTCCGAATACTATAAAGACGGTCGTTATGAATTATCGGCAGAAGGCAGAAGTTTCAATTCAGTTGAAATGAATGATTTCTTTGTTGAATGGGTTAATAAATACCCGATTATTTCTATCGAAGACGGTCTGGATCAAAACGACTGGACAGGCTGGAAAGACCAAACTGAAAAATTAGGCAGCAAAATCCAATTGGTTGGTGATGACTTATTCGTAACTAATCCTGCGACTTTAAAAGAAGGCATTGATAAAGGCATTGCTAACTCAATCTTGATTAAAGTTAATCAAATCGGCACCTTGACTGAAACTTTGGAAGCGATTAATACGGCGCATGCAGCTGGCTACACAGCAGTTGTCTCGCATCGTTCAGGCGAAACCGAAGACACCACCATTGCCGATTTAGCTGTTGCCACAGGCACAGGACAAATTAAAACCGGTTCTTTAAGTCGTTCCGACCGTGTCGCTAAATACAACCGTCTGATGAAAATTGAAGAAGAGTTGGGTGAATTAGCAACTTACGCAGGTCGTAGCGCGTTTAAAATGCTTTAAAAGCAGACCAAAGGCGAAGGGCGAAAGGTGAAAAATCCTTCGCCTTTTGTGCTTTGCCTTTCTTGTCATGTCTATGAAAATCCTCATTGCAATCATCATTCTTTTAATCATCCATTTTCAGTATCGGCTATGGATTGGCGACGGCAGCGTTGCGCAAATCGATACCTATCAGCAGCGCCTTGATGATCTGAAAACACAGGTAGAGGAAAAAAGAGCGCGTAATGAAGCGCTTTACGCTGAAGTACTGGATCTAAGGAAAGGACAAGAAGCGATTGAGGAGCGAGCCAGGGATGAATTAGGGATGATTAAGGAAGATGAAACTTTTTTTCATGTGCTTGAATGATCAGGCGAAAGGCAAAAGACTCAGGGTGAAAATATATACGCCTTGAGTCTTTTGCCTTTTGCCTTTCGCCTTTTACCTTTTTTACTAATGACCAACTCAATGAAATTCTGGGCTATCGTGCCCGCTGCCGGTGTCGGCAAACGTATGCAGGCCGACCGGCCTAAACAATACTTGGAACTTGCCGGAAAAACCGTCATCGAACATACCCTGTTGCGCTTGTTGCAGGCTGATGTTTTTGCCGCGATTGTTGTTGCTGTTTCCGAAGAAGATCCCTATTGGCCTGATTTGACCATATCGCAACATCCAAAAATCATCACCGCTCCCGGCGGCAAAGAGCGGGCCGATTCGGTGCTTTCCGGTTTAAAAACCATTAGGGAACAAGCCTCCGATGACGATTGGGTACTGGTGCATGATGCGGCTAGACCCTGTATCACTGCGACTGATATTCAGCATCTGATTGATTCTTTGATTAACGACGATGTCGGTGGCATTTTGGCTTTAGCTTCGCCGGACACCTTAAAGCAGGTGCAAAGTTTTAATATCACCGGAACCTTGGATAGAAGCCACATTTGGCGTGCATTGACGCCGCAAATGTTTCGTTACGGCAGGCTGAAAGCTGCATTGGAGCAGGCGCAAGGCAATCCGGCTATTACAGACGATGCCAGTGCTTTGGAGTTACAGGGTTTGCAGCCGAAAATCGTCGAGGGTCGTCCCGACAATATCAAAATCACCCGCCCGGAAGACCTGGCATTAGCGCAATTTTATATGGAGCAACAATGATTAGAGTAGGTCAAGGTTACGATGTACACCGCTTCAAAGACGGCGGCGAAGTCATACTAGGCGGCGTAACAATACCTTACGAACAAGGTTTGGAAGCGCATTCCGACGGCGATGTGGTGCTGCATGCCCTGTGTGACGCCATCTTGGGTGCGGCAGCCTTGGGCGACATCGGCAAACATTTCCCTGACACCGATCCCGAATTTAAAGGCGCGGACAGTCGGGTTCTGTTGCGCCATGTCTATGGCATCGTGCGGGATAAAGGCTATAAGCTGGTCAACGCCGACATTACTATCATTGCCCAAGCACCGAAGATGTCGCCGCATACCGCTGCTATGTGTCGTAATATCGCCGATGATCTGCATGTCGATGTCGATTGCATCAACGTTAAAGCGACTACCACCGAAAAGCTGGGCTTTGAAGGGCGAAAGGAAGGTATTGCCGTACAGGCGATTGTTCTGATTGAAAAATAAATCATATTGCGCTGGTTCCCAAGCTCTGGAGACTGTGAAAGTATTCATTTTTAGAAAAAATAAAGAATAACCACGGAGAACACAGAGAACACGAAGTTTCTAATGCATTGAAATAATAAATATATTTTCTCCGTGCTCTTCGTGTTCTCCGTGGTAAATAATTCTTTCAGCCAAATGTGGATAATACTCTCACAGGTCTCTCTGGCTTGGGAACCCAGTTAGCGAAGCTCCAGCTTCGCGAGTTAGGAAGCGGGAGCTTCCAAGACTGCATTCCCAAGCTGGAGCTTGGGAACGAGAGACTTTATGCCAAACATTGAAATCCCCATCTGGCCTTACGTTTACGGCGGGCCTTCCGGCATCGGTAAAATTCGCAGTCTGCCCGAAGACTTTGTTGTTATGGAAAATCTGTCCTTTGAGCCGTCTGGCGCTGGCGAACACGCTTTTTTGCAAATACAAAAGAAAGGTGAAAATACCGAATTTGTTGCCAGACAATTGTCTCGGTTTGCCGGTGTCAGACAACGCGATGTCAGTTATGCCGGTCTAAAAGATCGCTATGCGGTAACCACCCAGTGGTTTAGTGTGTGGCTGCCGGGCAAGGCCGGCCCCGATTGGACGCAATTTGAGACGAACACTATCAAGGTGCTGCACTCGGTACGTCACGCAAAAAAACTTAAGCGTGGTGTGTTGTCCGGCAACAGTTTTAAACTGGTTATCCGCGACTGGCAGGGGGATCAAGCCAAAACCATTCAGCAACTGGAACAGATTAAAGCTAACGGTATCGCCAATTATTTCGGCTCGCAACGATTTGGCAATCAAGGCCAAAATGTTAATAAGGCCTTGGCGATGTTCGAGGGGGCTAAAGTGGGTCGGGAGCAGCGCAGCATTTATTTGTCGGCGGCCAGGTCCTATCTGTTCAACCGG
>JADHTX010000032.1 GCA_016784875.1 Methylobacter sp. | reverse complement strand
GTAAATAGTAAAATAGGACGTTATTCGGAATCGACTTTCCCCATCCGAACTCTGGCGCGAACCAGCGCAGTAATGACCACGATCAACAATGCCGCCAGCGAAAGCTCCAGCACCACAAAAGCGGCAATTTTAAAGTAGGCAAATAACGGATCGACAAATCTGACCAGCCAGCCGCCAGCTTCATCGGCCAATGCCCCGCCATAGGTCAAACTGCTCAGCCAGATTTTCAGTCGTACCGAGAACTCGGTCATCAACATTAAATGGGTCAAAGTCAGCACCAGCATGCCCATCGAAAACAGATGAAAATGAGAGACTTCCAACATGCCCTGATAACTGCGCGGCTGGGTAAATTGCTCTTCAGAACCCAGATAATAGGCGATGACCGAACCCGGCGTTAAATCCATATGATGAAAATACATCATTCCGTTACTAAACCATAACAACGCGATATAGACCAAAAACATTAACACCAGCGTGTTTAACAAGGATTTACGATGCTGTTCTCCGGTAACGAAATAACGCATTAATTTTTACCCTGATCTTTGACCAGTACCTGAAAAATCGCCATCACTTTGCGGACACTGCTGACAGCTGCTCTGGTACTTAGAGTCGCGCCACTGATACCGTCGATACCTTTATTAAAATCCATGTCGGCTAAAGGACGTTTATATAAGCGCTCAAACCAGCGTTCCGGCGGCATATATTCGGGCGGCTCATGAAAGGCGAGAGTATAGACGTTGCGTAATTCGCCATCCGGGCTCAGCACTATCATTAGGGTTTCCGGTTTGGTTCTGACTGTAGCGGTTTCAATAGCGCCGTAACCGAGTACTTTGCCTTGATCTTTACCGACATAGAATGTAAATAAGCCGGAATCGAGTTTAGCTTTGGCCAGCAGCTCTATTTGCGCAACTTGCTGTTCATCGGGGAATAGCGATAATTGTTCGACTTGTGCGTCTTTGCCGAATGCCAATTCCAGTGCTTCATTTTTGCTGAAAAAAATGGTGGCTAAGCTGGGAGTTACTGCGCTTAGCAGTAATAAAAAGAGTATAAAAACCCCTCCTTGCCTGATTGTTTTCATAGTGTGTCTCGTATGCAAAATTAATTAAACTAAAAAATGGCTAAACGCGAATAGTTTAACACCACTAAGTAAACAAGGGATTTTACTGGTTTTCTGCAAAGAACACGAATGCCTGTATGGTGCGGACACTCATGTTCTTTGTGGTGAAAAATGCTTTTTGGCTAGAAAATAAACCCGAAGCCCAAGTTGAAGTCATCCGGCAAGCTGCCTTTCTTCGCCGTAAAATTACGATAATCCGCTTTGATCACGACATTCGGGATGGGCTTGTATTGCAAACCGAACTGGTAAATTTGCCTGTTTTTAGTGTCGTCATCTAAGTAACCGACCGGTGCGCTGGCGATAGTATCTAGCTGCTCATAACGGAAAAACGGTGCCAGGTATTGCGTCGTATTAGGCATCAGCCAAGGTAATACGTCATAACCGACTTCGCTGTACCAGCCGTAATTTTCTTCACCAATCGTTTGCCCTTTTGCTGCACTGAGTACTCCCGCATCATCAATATGGCCGAAAGAGCCTAGGGTACGGAATTCCAGTCCACGATATTTCCATTGCACATGACCTTCATACAACTGGGTAAAGGCATTAACATTTTGCTGGGCTTTCGTAGTTAGATTGGTAAATGTCTGATTTTGCCCGGAGTTGCCTAAATACGCCGAACCGCCGAATGATAGGCCCGGCACAAAAGCAGGCGCGTAATCCACTCGCCCGACAAACGCCAAATCTTCGGCTTTGGCCTGACTACCGTTCTGCCTGCTGGAACGAATACCGTCAGAAGTAAAATTTGCTGCATTCATGCCGTTAACGACATAAGCGGTATACGTCAAATTCGGCAACACTTCGCCAAACAGGCCGACGCCGATTTCGCGCCAAGTGCTGGGAATAATCCGGCGCTCGACTTCAGGACGATTGTTGCCGAAATAAAACGGCGGCTCGTGAATCTGGTTAACAAAGCCCATCGGCATCAACACCATACCGGCTCGAATATTAGCCATCGGATCAATAAAAAAATCCAATGCAGCAAACTCAACAGATGCCGTACCGCCATTACCCGTAGAACCATGCTCAAATTCAATTTCACTATTAAACAAAATATTGTCGGTGAATTTATAGCCGGCATATAGAACCAATCGTTCGAAATCGGCATTATCGTTCTTGGTTTTTTCGTCCCCGGTTGTTACCTGATAATTGGCTTCACCATAACCGCCAATAGATAGACCTTTTCCGACTTGATAAACCTTGGATGCCGCAGGCCCTAAGCCATAAGCGCTTTTATACTGCACCTCATCGGGAATCGTCAGATTGGTACGCAATTTTTCGACTTCCTGGCTTAATACATCGGTTTTGCGTTCTAGAGTTTTTACGTCGGCACCGGCAGTTTTGTCCGGAGACGCAGCCTGCATTCCTGATTTCATTTCATCGATTTGCTTTTGCTGCGCTTGGATGATTTTCCACATATCTTCCATAGTCTGCGGTTTTTCTAATGCGCTAACCGGTGTACTCAGCGCAATAAGCGCTGTCAGTATGCTGCCTTTTAATAAGGGTTTATTTTTTTTCATTTATACGATCTCACACAAATAATTTGGTGAAAGAAGTATAAATGAAATTAACATGCTAATGCAAACGATTCCTATTTAGAATTTAAAATAGGGTTTTACTAAGCCCTTTTAGCCTTAACTAAGCTGACTTTGCAACCGGGATATTAGGCTCGTAATTGCGGATTCCTGCGCAATGATGCTGGCGCACAACTTGAATTGATTAACGGCGCGATGTAGATTCTGCTCAGGTTCTGTCACTTTAAAATACCGATTGCCTTCCAGATAATCGGTATAAAACCGTATCCCCAATTCAAAGGGAATCAGGCGAATGGCAGGGTATAAATAATGATAGTCATGCTCGCTAAAAAACGCGCCAGCCTCAAGTAGATAACTTTTTAGCAGGGCAGTACAAATGTCCGGATCAAACGCGACGGGTTCAACGGTATGACAGCAAGACCGCAGACAATCGCCAATGTCGTAATGCACCAGTCCCGGCTTAACGGTATCCAGATCGATAATGCTGACAATTTTTTTGCTCTGTTTATCGAACAGAAAATTGTTTAATTTGGGATCGCCGTGAATCACCCGCAAAGTCAGTAAACCCTGTTTTTTAGCCGTTTCCAGATCATCGGCAATAATCTGAAACCGGGCAATAAATTCAGCGCAGTAACGGCTTTGTCGATCAGTTTCGATAGCTCCGCCTGCCGTACGCAGTAAAACCTGATGATAATCGTTTAAATATGTCGGCGCGATATGAAAACCGGGCAATGTGTCATGCAAAAGCCCGGGGTTAAGGTCGCTAAGCAGGCGATGAAAATGTCCCAGAGCGAATCCGGCCTGCTCGGCATCAGCGATATGGCGGATCGATTCAATGCTTTCTGTATTGGCAATAAAACTCAAGGCACGCCAGCAATCGCCATTTCGATCCCGATAAAACGAGTCGTTAGCGTTAGTCTTTAAAATTTCCGGGATTTGCAGCTTCACCGAGACACTGCTTAGTCGAGCCATATACTGATTAAGCGATGTCAGATTGCTCATGATTTGCTCAGGCGCTGAGAAAACCGAATGGTTTATACGCTGTAGAACAAACTGCGATACGGGCGTTGCGACCAGATAAGTATCATTAATCAGGCCATTGCCGAGCGGGATTATTTCCGATACGGCAGTGGCGAATTGCTTGGCGATAGGGAGTAGTGTGCTCAGCACATTAAGCGGCTTCCCTAGCCTTGATTAATGTTGTGAGACGCTTTAATGCCTGTCCTCGGTGACTCAGCGAGTTTTTAACAGCCGCCGGTAATTCTGCCGATGCGCAATTTTGCTCAGGCACCCAGAACACCGGATCATAACCGAAACCGTTTTCGCCGACCGCATGATCCAAAATCCGGCCTTCCCAAACGCCTTGGGCAATCACCGGACAAGGATCGTTCGCATGTTCCATAAACACCATCACACAAATAAATCGTGCTGTACGCAGTTCTTCAGCTACGCCATCCAACTCCCGCAACAGCTTGTTTAGATTGTCCCGATCATTGGCGCCAACTCCGGCATATCGTGCTGACATTACGCCCGGCGCACCGTTCAGAGCATCAACGACCAATCCCGAATCATCGGCTATCGCCGGTAAGTTGCAATGCAACGCGGCATTTCTGGCTTTCAAAATGGCATTTTCTACAAAAGTAGAACCGGTTTCTTCCACATCGACAACATTAAACGCAGATTGCGGAACGATAGGATGATCCGCCAGTATCGCTTGAATTTCCCTGATCTTCCCGGGATTGCCGCTGGCCAGTACGATTTTATTCATGGTAGATAGATTTGTCCTGTAATCCTGAAAAACTTATTGATGATCTTCTATTGCGATACGTTGTTTTTCCAACAATTGCTTGATGCCATTACCTGCCAGCTCAAGCATGGCATCTAACTCTTCTTTTCTAAATGCATGACCCTCAGCCGTACCCTGCACTTCGATAAATGCCGCAGCATCGTTCATCACTACATTCATATCGGTTTCCGCATTGCTGTCTTCGGCATAATCCAGATCCAGTACCGGCACACCGTTATAAATACCGACAGAAACCGAAGCAACCTGTCCATGTAGCGGATTGGTCTTGATTTGCTTGCGTTTGAGCATCTTTTGCACTGCCAATGACAAAGCGACAAAACCGCCGGTAATAGCCGCAGTACGAGTTCCGCCATCCGCTTGCAGCACGTCGCAATCGATCATAATGGTATGTTCGCCCAGCGCCTTTAAATCAATTGCCGCCCTAAGGGAGCGGCCAATCAAACGCTGAATTTCCAGAGTGCGCCCACCCTGTTTGCCGTGACTGGCTTCCCGTCCCATCCGGGTATGGGTCGAACGGGGCAACATGCCGTATTCGGCAGTAATCCAGCCTTCGCCTTTGCCTTTTAGAAAGCGCGGTACCCCGCGATCGACACTGGCCGTACAAAGCACCCGAGTCTCGCCGAATTCAACCAAGACAGAACCTTCTGCGTGTTTGGTAAAACCGCAGGTAAATTTTATCTCTCTAAGTTGTTCGGGATTACGTCCGCTTGGTCTCATAGTTGTTCCGCTAAATTGAAAAACCGCCCAGTATACCTTAACAACGGACTGTTCGGCTGTTTCAATTTAGCGATAATCAACCGCCAGCTAACGCTTTTAATAGTTCGTCAACCGTTTGCGGACGATTTTCCGGCTGCAATTCCATCGCCCAATCGATAGCTTTTAAAAGGTATTCCGGGAATTTTCGCTTAAGCGCCTTGACTGCTGGAATCAGCGTGTCCTGTCGAGCCCTATCCAACGCAGAAACCGGCGTTTTATTATCGAGACAATTGCGCATACTCGCACCCACTGCATAAATATCCGTCCAAGGGCCTAACTGGGCACTTAAGTCATGCTGTTCAATCGGCGAATAACCTCTGGTCAACACTTTGCTTTGCTTACTAAGATGTGATTTCGGAAAGCTCTGAATCGCGCCGAAATCCAGCAATAATGCATCATTGCCGGGTCGCACCAAGATGTTGGAGGGTTTAATGTCCAGATGAATATACTGCTGGCTATGAATATGCCCCACCCCTGCCAATAGCGTATTGAACAGACTCAATAAAAAATCTTCGGAAATAGGCACTATTTTATTGCTTAACAGCTTATCCAGCGTAACCCCATAGTCATAAGTCATGACCATATACACAGTAGAATTGGCTTTAAAAAAACCGATAACCTCGACAATATTGGGATGTTTTAATGTCGATAACACCTTGGCTTCTTCAAAAAATAAAACCCTGCCGCGCCTGAATAAAGACTCGGTTTCTTCACTGTTGGCTACAACCGCATTGCTCCAGGTTCGATGAGCAAACTTTCTCGGCAGATATTCTTTAATGGCAACCTGAATCTGATCGGCTGTTTGTCTGGCCAGATAAACGGAACTAAAACCGCCGTGCGCCAACTCCCTCTCAATGACATACTGGTCTATAATGGTGCCGGTTTGCAGGTAGTTCCATTCTTTAGGGTAAGTTTGCGGATCGTAATATTCAGCCATTGTGTTGTTTGTTGGTACAAGAACCCGTCAATTATAGGTGAAAAATGATTAGAAGCATGACCGCATTTGCCGGCAATGAAATAGAAATCGGCGAGTTAACCATCAGCTGTGAATTGCGCTCAGTCAATCATCGCTATTGCGACATCAGCTTAAGACTGCCGGAGCGCCTGCGTTTTATTGAAGCCGAGCTGCGTACAGCCATTGCCGCAAAGATCAGCCGAGGCAAAGTGGAATGCTCATTAAACTACAAAAAACAGGCTGGCAACGGACTCAGTTTTATTATTAATACCGATGCCGTCAGCACATTGCTTGCCGCCGCAAATACCATAGAGCAGCAAATGCTCGGGCCTTTGTCCTTTTCGGCGCTGGATGTACTGGCATTCCCCGGCATTCAGCAGGAACCGGATATTGATAAAGAACGACTCGGCCTAGGCATCACAACCCTGGTCGATCAAACTTTGGCACAATTATTGGAATCACGGCAAAGAGAAGGCGCTCAACTTAAAATTCTGATTGAAGATAGGTGTACAAAAATGCTGGGATTTGTTGCCTCAGCGGGCCAACGCATGCCGGAAGTCATGCTGCTGTTGCGCAATAAGCTGAAAGACCGAATCACCGAACTGGTAGCCGAACCCGATTTCGACCGGTTGGAACAGGAACTGGTGCTGCTGGCACAAAAACTGGATATAACCGAAGAGCTCGACAGACTGGAAACTCATATCAATGAAGTGATGCGGGTGCTTAAACAAAAGGACCCGGTCGGCAGGCGTTTAGATTTTTTGATGCAGGAATTGAACCGCGAAGCCAATACGCTGGGGTCTAAATCAGCGGATAAGGAAATGACCCGGATAGCGATAGAGCTTAAAGTGCTGATCGAGCAAATGCGTGAGCAAGTGCAAAATATAGAGTGATGTTTCTGGCTATCCCGATCAGTTCCATCCATCCAGTAAAGGCCGCGTATATCGCGGCTTTTTAGCGTCTATCGGTTTCATACACTTCCACATAAGTCAGGAAGGGATTAAAACAGAGCATAGAGATTGGAGTGAACCTAAATAAATCAGCTGTTAACGCAGAGGCATAGAGTTCACAAAAAATCAGCGTGTTAGAGCGTATCGATTGCTCATGTAGGGATGTTTTTCAACTCAATGATTTTACTCTGTGTTCTCCGTGCCTTTGTGGTGAACTAAGGTTTTTAGGATAAAAAAAAGCCGCACTGATAAATCAGTGCGGCTTTGTTCAACGAGATACTTAGATCTGTTTTTAGTACGCTAATTGTGCACGTACGCTAAAGGTATCATTAGTATCCGGTTTTCCGCCTATAACAGTTGTAACCGCAGGATTAGTCAAACTAAACGCTCTGGTGTAATCGGCCATTAAGCGGATATTGCTGTTCATATACCAGTTTAATGCGACAGTAACATTCGACATTGCGCCGCCTTGATAAGCGGCATCGTTTAGGTTAACAGCAGAATAACGTGTTGCAAGTTCCAAAGCTCCCCATCCGCCATTTTTCAAGCTGAAATTTTTCTTTGGCTCGACTTTATGAAACTTGCCTTTTTTGTAATGACGCGATTCGCCGGTAAGCGTCCAGGCTGCATCTGCATACCAACCGTCAAATTCCAAGTTGGTACCATTATTTTTACGATCTAACCATGTATGAGTATATTCTGCACCAACTGAAACTGGTCCATAAAGTCCTGCTGCCTCCAATCCCAGCATTTTGATGTTATTAATACCGGTTAACCTTCCTGTTACATTGGTATCTATCAAATTTAGGTTAGACATATGATTCGTTTCATAATCATAACGCAGGGCATGGTCTGTAACCGCATCATTAGCATTTGGCGCACGGTAATTACCGGCAATACCTAAATGCACAACCTTAGTTTTCTCTTCAATCGGCGCGTAAGTAGCACGTCCTGAAATGCCCCAGCCTTCGTCACCTAGATTGTTAGCTGGTTTGTTGGCGATAATCGTATCGCCATAAATACCGAGGGCAGCGGTATAGCCTTTTTTGGCTGAACTTTGAAAATTAAGACCGATCGCACGATCAACAACCGGAGCGCTTAATACGTTCATTAACGAACGTTCCATAAACATCAAGTCGTTAGAGCTTTCCAAAAGCTCACGGCTGAAGTTTTGCTTTTGCTGACCGGCAGTAATGCTCATAAAATTCAAGCCGGTATATTGTATAAATAAATCTTTTGCCGCAACGGCATTATCGGCGAAGTCGAATTGGGATTTAAAGTTCCAATCTTTAAAAAATTGACCGGTAAAGTGTATCCGTGCGCGACGAAATTCTGTGCCGTCATTGGCTTCCTTGGCTGTTGTTGTTCCTGTGGTAACAAATTGGTCATTGCTGCTGTAGTTCGCATCGGCATGAATACGACCGCCAACTTTAAATTTGAATTCTTTATCCTTGGTTTCAAACTGTAAGCCTTTTTTATCCAGTTTCACATTAACTGAATCGGGCCCCGACGCTGCTTCGGTGTGCTCTTGCAATGCTTTAATGGCATTTTCTTTTAATGCCAGATCTTCACGAATGGCTTTGATTTCGCTTTGATCTAAAGAAGCGGCTGATTTAGCAGATGCACCAACTTGTTCGAATGAACCCATCAGTTGACGGCCACGACCGGGCTCTGCAAAAATTTGCTTGGTTTTGGTGTCTACATAAAGATCCATGGCAATAGCGCTTGCCGAAGCGCTTGCTCCCAATAGGGTCGCGATTGCCAATGTAAGTTTAGATATTTTCATATTTTGCTCTTGGTTGTTATCGAAAGGGTTTGAGCAAGAATATGGAAAATAAATGACAGCTTAATGACAGTATTGTTACAGTTTTGTTACAGAGCAACAAGCCGTCAAATAATTTGTAAATCTACAACAATTTTAATCCGTTGTTTGGCTCTGCCGCCTTTCCTAGTAAAAAACAGCAGGTTACTCAGTCTCTTTTTGGCAACAAAAAACAGTCGCTAGGGTTTGCAACAGCGCCGCTTAAGCTACTGCGCTGTTACAGTTCTTTAAAAATAAGGTCAATTCGGGTGCCTCCTGCCTCGTCGGCTCTGCTTATATCCAATCGAGCTTTATGCAGGTCGGCAATCTCTTTGACGATTGCCAGTCCCAAGCCGCAACCATCGCCCTGACTTCCAGGAATACGATAAAACCGCTCGAAAACCTTGTCCGTTTCAAGTTCGGGTATTCCTGAGCCGTCATCTTCAACACTCAGGCAAGGCAATGGATATTGTTCGACTTTAACCACAATACTGCCCTGATCATGCCCGTAACAAATGGCATTATCCAATAAATTTGCCAGCAGCTCGCGCAACAAAATATCATCTCCGCGCACATATAACGCCCGATTCGAACCTTCAAAGCTGAGCTCCATATGGCGCTGCAATGCTTTAGGCACCCAGTCCATACAGGTTTCTTTTGCCAGCTTGCTCAAATCGACCGGCCGCAACTCATAGTCGCCATCGATCGGTTCCGATCTGGCTAAAACCAGTAATTGCGTGGTCAGGTGCGACATACGGTCGACGCACCCACGAATTTGGATCAGTGCGGGCTTCATGGCCGGCAAATCTTGTTCTCGCAGGGCGCGTTCCACTTGCAGCTTTAATCCCGCCAGCGGGGTGCGTAATTGATGGGCGGCATTGGCAATAAACCGCTGTTGGGTTGCGATGGCTAAGCCTAGACGCTCAAGTAAATCATTTATAGTGTCGGTGAGTGCGCGCACTTCCAAAAAAACATGTTGCTCGGGAATGGGCCGCAAATCACGCGGCGATCGTTGAGCGATTTCATCGGCTAATGTATGCAGCGGTTGCAAGCCGCGTTTTACACCGACGACCAGATAGATACCTGCCAGCAGTACCAGCGCCATCTGCGGAACCAGATCGGCCAATAAAATATCGGTCATCATGTTGCGGCGTTTATTTAAGGTCTCTGCAACGTGGACGAAAACCTGTTCCGAGCTGTTCTCGGGCACAATTAACATGGATACCACTCTGACCGGTTCGCCATACATTTCGTCATCAAAATAGACCGGTCTTTTCCAGTCGGTTTCTACCTCGAATGGTTCTGGAACAAATTTATCGCCTGCGATCATGCCTTTTTCAGCGGTGATAATTTTAAAATATGTGTTATCCGATTCGTCCCATTTAAAAATCTCTAAAGCAGCGGGCGGCAATTCCACAAACACCTCCCCTTCACGAACTTTGATTTCCTGGGTTAATGACCGTGCCGAATCGAGTAACCACCGATCATAAGCAACATCAACATGATGCAAGATGACAAAGTAAGATAGAACCGACTCGAAACTGATAAATAGAATTAACGGAATGGCCAAGCGAAGAAGAATTTCGGTTTTAAGGCTGCGCTTTTTAATCATCGGCTGATCGTTCCAATAAATAACCGAGTCCGCGCACTGTCCTAATCACCGCGCCTAATGGTTCGATACGTTTACGAACGCGATGTACATAGATTTCAACGGCATTATCGGTCAGTGCGTCGCCGTCCACAGCCAGACGCTGAGCAATACGGTCCTTACTGACGACCTTTCCCGCTTGAAGCAACAGTATTTCCAATACGCCGTATTCCCGAGCCGATAAGTTAATTGACTGATCGTCGACCAGGACTTGATGATTTTGGGTATCCAAGGTCAAGCGACCAATGACTATAGCGTTGCTAAAGCCACCGTAACAACGCCGAATCAGAGCTTGAACCCTGGCTTCCAATTCCCTCAACTCGAATGGCTTGGTCATGTAGTCATCGGCACCCTGTTCAATACCGTTGATCCTGTCGTTGACGCCGTCACGCGCAGTCAAAATCAGGATTGGCAACGGAATTTTACGACTACGAAGTTTACGCAATAATTCCAGGCCGTCCATATCCGGCAGCCCTAAATCCAGCACGATCAAATCGAAGTCTTGCGCCAGCAGCAACTGTTCCGCGTAAACGCCGGTAGTGGCAGAGGTAACCGAATAGCCGCTATTATTCAAGGTATGAGTCAAGCCGTCTGCCAGAACGGCATCGTCTTCTATTAATAGTATGTTCATGCATCTGCGGATTGTGAAGGGATAGGTGGACAAGATAATAACGTATTTTTGATGTTTTCCCTTATACCCAAGCACCTGTCTCGCGCGACTGGAAGCTGGGGCGTTTGCTACCTGAATGTTACGAAAGGTTCTTGAAAGGTTAAGGGGCTAGGATAAGTGTCACCTACAATAACAACGCTAGTTACTTAATTTAAACATGAAAACGTTAACCAAAGAAATACAGGCATCCATTACACCGGCAATGGCATTAGCCTTATTAAAAGAAGGTAATAAGCGCTTTATTAATAATCTTAAAGTAAACCGTAATTTGTTGCAGCAAGCCAATGATACATCCGACGGACAACATCCTTTTGCGATTATTTTAAGCTGCATAGATTCCCGTACTTCGGTTGAATTGATTTTTGATCAAGGTTTAGGCGATGTATTTAGTGTACGAATTGCGGGTAATATTATTAATGAGGATATTTTAGGCAGCATGGAGTTTGGCTGCAAAATCGCTGGCGCTAAAATGATTCTGGTATTGGGCCATAGCAAGTGCGGAGCAATAAAAGGCGCTTGCGACCATGTGGAAATGGGTAACCTGACGGCGCTATTAAGTAAAATCCAGCCGGCGATTTATGATGAAAAAACGGTATTGGAAAATCGTGATTCAAGCAACGATGAGTTTGTGGAAAAAGTCGCCGCCATCAATATAAAAAGAACCGTACATGCCATTATGGAGCGCAGCCCAATTTTAAAGGAATTAATTGAATCGGGTGCCGTAGGAATAGTGGGTGGAAACCATGATATTACGACAGGCGAAGTCTGCTTTTATGATGATACTTTAATTATTAACCCCCCTAAGTAACACTATTTTCAAGCGGTTTTGCAGAATTTTCCGCTATCGAGACCCAATCAATTTCCTCTCCCTTTGTTCTGAGAACCGTGAAAGGTTAGTGAAAGGTTTAAGGGCTAGGATGATTATGTTAAATGATTGCAGCCAAAGCCCCACCTTATACTTCGCACGGTTACGGTTGAGGAAATGATAGCGAGTTGATTTTTGTCGATAGCAAGGCGCTGAAACAGACGCATAGCAAGCTATGAAACTGTTTCAGCAACGCGGCTATCGGCATAAAATCAGCCGCTAGGAATCCGCAACCGTGGCCGGGCGAAGTATAATATAAATAGGGCCTTCGAGAATAACGCAGGGCATTTATGCATGCCCTCTTTCCAACTAAAGGATTATTATCATGATACACAAACACGCTCAATACTACTTCCGCCATCTAAAAGATGACATTCCTGCCGGAATCGTGGTGTTCTTGGTGGCCTTGCCGTTATGTCTGGGTATTGCTTTAGCCTCCGGTGCACCGCTATTTTCAGGATTGATTGCCGGATTAGTCGGCGGCTTAATCGTTTCATGGCTTAGCGGATCGCAACTTTGCGTATCCGGGCCCGCCGCCGGTCTTACGGTGATTGTGTTCAATGCTATTGAAAGCCTCGGCAGCTTTCAGGGCTTACTGGTTGCCTGCATTTTGGCCGGCATCCTACAGCTTGCCTTAGGCTATCTACGAGCGGGGATTATCGGCGCTTTTTTTCCTTCCTCTGTTATTGAAGGCATGTTGGCGGCCATCGGTTTAATTTTGATTATCAAGCAAATTCCTCATGCCACCGGTTACGATACCAGTTATGAAGGCGATGAAAGTTATATGCAGGAAACAGCTCGCTCCAGCTTTATTGAGTTATTTGATGCTTTTAACGGCATGTCTCCAGGTGCCGTTATTATTAGCGCGGTTGGTTTATTATTATTAATCCTATGGGGAACGCCCTGGTTTAAAAAACAAAAGCTGTTAAAGTTATTTCCAGGGCCGTTAATTGTGGTGTTATGGGGCGTCAGCTATAATCTGGTCGCTACCCAAATTGCGCCTAACTGGGCAGTCAGCGCAAAACATTTAGTCAAATTGCCGATATCGGAAAAAACGACTGACTTTTTCAACAATTTCATATTTCCTGACTTTACCTATCTTGCCAACCCGCAGGTTTATGTAATCGCCGTAACTATCGCGATCATTGCCAGTCTTGAAACATTGTTAAGCCTTGAGGCAACAGATAAACTCGATCCGTTAAAGCGTATCGCGCCAACCAACCGGGAATTAAAAGCGCAAGGTGCGGGGAATATTATCAGCGGCATGCTTGGCGGACTACCCATCACAGCAGTTATCGTGCGCAGTGCGGCCAATATTAACGCCGGAGGACAAACGCGTATTTCCTGCTTCACTCATGGCCTATTTTTGTTATTGAGCATTATGTATTTGGCAAATTATCTGAATTACATTCCGTTGTCTTGTTTGTCGGCAATTTTACTGCATACCGGTTATAAGTTGGCGAACCCCGTTTTATTCAAGAAGTTTTACCAAAAAGGCATGAGCCAGTTTCTGCCTTTTGCGATTACTGTGCTCGCAATCCTGATTTCCGATTTATTAAAAGGTATGGCAATCGGCATGTTTATCGGCCTGTTTTTTGTCATTAAAGCTAATTATTCTGCGGCGATTTCCTTGCTTCAAGACGGATCGCATTATGTACTGTCTTTCAATAAGGACGTGTCTTTCTTGAACAAGGCGTTACTGAGAAAATTTATTCTACATATTGAAGAAAACAGCAGCGTAACCATTGATGCGAGCAAAGCCAAATTTATCGATCATGACATTATGGAAACAATCGAGGGTTTTATGGCGGCGGCGCCGGATGACAACATTACAATTGAAGTCATCGATTTATACGGTAAAGAAAAGATTAAAAAACATGAGGCTCTTGTCGTGCTGAATGATCGGGCCAATACCTAAATAAGTGTATAGTGTTAAACAATGCATAGGATAAGGTAAATGTACAATTGAAGCTCATCTGAATTAATTCGCGTCTTTACATATCCTAAGACTCTGAAACACAAACAAATTGAATGGATTTGTATTGAACCCAAACTTTTCCGTTCAAGCCAATAATTTCAGTTCCATGATGCTGTTTGGCTTGAGCCTATGTAATTATGGGCTGATGTATTGGGCGAATATTTTTCTGGCTAGACATCTTGCTATCGACGCTTTTGGTGATTTTAGTGTTGCCATTTCTATTGTCACTCTGCTCTCGACACTGGCAACCATGGGACTGGAAAAATATGCCCTACGCTTAGTTTCCCTGTATATCGAACGCGAGAATTGGTCGCGCCTGCGCGGATTTTTGCTGTTTTCGTTACGAGCTATATTTCTCTTCAGCATACTGTTGACGGGCTTAGTTAGCTTAGGCTTAGAAAGCTTTTTGGCCTTGCAAAATACCGGCTTTCACATTGCTATTCTGATTTACGCCGGTTTTTTACCGGTGATTGCGCTGTGCTTGTTTTTGATTGAGGTCATTACCGTCTACGGTGTACAGATCCTGGCTTTGGCTTTGTATCGTTTTTTTCTTCCTGCGGTATTTTTGCTGTTAATTATCGGTTTGCCCTATTTTCAACTTGAGGTAACTGCGGTTTCTGCGGTGCTGTGTTTTGGCGCAGCTTGGTGTTTAACGCTGGTACTTATGTTACTCGTAGCGCGAGCTGTCAGCCCAAAAGAGCTTAGGCACGCAAAAGTTAACTCAAGCGGTCGGCGTTGGTGGCTAAAAAAATCGCTACCCTTATTGATAAGCAGTGTAATGATGACCTTGCTTACCAGCGGCGGCATTATCATCTTGGAGATTTTATATCCATCACAAGCGGAAGTCGGAACTTATGCGGTTGCCATGAAAACAGCGGCCTTGATTTCTCTGATCGGCACTTCGACTAATCGTTATTATCTACCGATGCTGGTGGTTTTACTGGAGCGCCGCAATCAGAAGGCCATCAAGGCTTTACTTTGTAAGCGTATGCGTTTAATTGCCGGCTTCATCGTAGTTTTCCTGAGTATTGTCGGTGTTTTTGGACAAGAAATAATCGATTTATTTGGTGCCAATTATTCTCAAGGTTATCAGGCTTTATTTATCAGTGCGACCGGAGCCGCATTTAGCACCTTGTTTTCCGACTCGCCGTATTATTTGCAATTTATGGGACGTAATCGCTTAGTTATTAGTTTAATGGCCATGGCGGCGCTTAGCATGGTAGCCCTGAGTTTTATTCTAGGGTCGCGCTACGGTGCAACCGGTGTTGCTTTGGCTTACGCTATACCCACTATACTGTTATTTTCCAGCATGAAATGGCAAGCCTATCGGCACATGCGCCAACTATTCAGGTGACACAAATGAAATCGATAAATACAGATATTTCAGAAACAATCCACGGTAACCATGCTTAGCAGCATTAATTACCTAAGAAACATAAAGTTCAAATGGTAATGGCCGCTAACTGAGTGTAAACGCTTTATTTCTTTTGACAAAAAAACCGAACACTTATAACGTTAGAATTCATATTTGATTAGGAGCATGTTTATGGAAATTAAATCAGAACAGCCGTTAAGCTACGCGGCTCAAGCACCCAAACAGGCAAATACATCGTTCGGTACCCAGGTATCGGAACAAGCGCACGAGAAAAAAAATGAAGAGATACAGGATCGCGCGCCATTTGGCGCGCAGGTATCGGAACAGGCCCATGCAAAAAAAGCCGACAATGTGCAGGATTCGGCGGCAGTAACCGCTAAAAAGCAATTGAATAAAAGTATTTTACAGGCATCGATGGATGTTAACCTGAGCACAGGCAATAACCCAATGGCCTTATTATTCAAAACAGCGCTGGAAGGGGTTAATAAAGCTTTAGAAGGGGATCTGGGCCCCAATGCTATTCAAAAATCGTATGATTCGGGTCTCGATGTATCGCCACAAGCTACTGCCGATCGCATTGTCCAGTTTAGTACTGCCTTTTTTGATAAGTATCAGGCTAACCATCCAGAACAAAGCACCGAAGAAGCCCTAAACTCATTTACAACGTTAATCGGCGGTGGGATTGATAAAGGCTTTAAAGAAGCTCGTGATATTTTGGAAGGTCTCAATGTATTAAAAGAGGGCAATATCGGCACTAATATTGATGCTACTTATGAGCTGGTGCAAAAAGGCTTAAAAGCTTTTGTCGAAAATTATAAAAAACCAGATGTAACAGAACCGGACACCTCGGCTTGAGTTGTGTAACAATGCCATGGCAGACATGAGTTTTTGTGTGCATTGCACGCTTACAAGGAATTGAGCGAATGTTAAGTTTTTTCAGGAGTAGAATTATGCAGCAATTTACCTTAAAAGCATGTCGAGCCATGGCCTTTGTCATCGCAGCAATCTTGGCGACAGGTCCGGCGCTTGCCGACAAGCCGTCATGGGCTGGACACGACAAATCCAACAAGCATGAGCGAAAAGAAAGTCAAAAACGCAGCTCGGACCGGGATTATGATGATCAGTCGTTTCATCAAAGAGAGAGGAACGATTATAAAGAAAACCGCTATTTCAACGACCGACATCGTACTGTCATCCAGAACTATTATGTCGATCAATTCCGTACCGGCCATTGTCCGCCGGGACTCGCCAAAAAACACAACGGTTGCATGCCGCCCGGACAGGCAAAACAGTGGACTATAGGCCGTCAGCTACCTCGCAGAGTAATTTACTACGACCTGCCGCCGACGATTCTTTCGCAACTGGGGCCGCCACTACCCGGGCACCGATACGTTCGAGTGGCGAATGACATTCTGTTAATCAGGCTAGGAACTGGAATGGTTCTGGATGCCATTTCGGATCTAAGCTGGCGTTAATTACCTTGTTTCGGTCTGCTTGCCATAACTTGCAGATACGGCCTTTACTTATTCTTAAGCGGAAAGTTCGTTAGACGGTTTAATTAATCCGCCTAATATTCCCAATCTATGCGACAGCAATTGGCGATAGAAAAATCCGAAATGCATGGTTATACTTCGCCCGGCCACGGTTGCGGATTCCTAGCGGCTGATTTTATGCCGATAGCCGCGTTGCTGAAACAGTTTCATAGCTTGCTATGCGCCTGTTTCAGCGCCTTGCTATCGACAAAAATCAACTCGCTATCA
>JADHTX010000031.1 GCA_016784875.1 Methylobacter sp. | reverse complement strand
GACAGCGTAAACTTCCATCGCCTCGGCCTGATTATTATCGACGAACAACATCGCTTCGGCGTCCATCAGTGATTGGCGCTAAGAGAGAAAGGCCAGCAGGAGGGCGTCAGGCCGCATCAATTAGTGATGACCGCCACGCCGATCCCACGCACCCTAGCCATGCTGCAATATTCCGACCTGGATATTTCGATTATCGACGAACTGCCGCCGGGCAGAAAACCCATCGTCACCAGCGTAATTCCTTCCGAACGCCGCGACGAAGTGATCGAACGGATTAACGGCTGGGTAGCCAAAAACAAGCAGGTTTATTGGGTGTGTACGCTGATTGAAGAGTCGGAAGTTTTACAATGCGAGGCGGCGGAAAAAACCGCAGAACGGCTGACGGAAGCCTTGCCGAAAGTGCGTGTTGCCTTAATCCACGGTCGCATGAAATCCTCCGAAAAAGATGCCGTCATGCAGGCATTTAAAAATCATCAGCTCGATTTACTGGTTGCCACTACTGTTATTGAAGTCGGCGTCGATGTACCCAATGCCGGATTAATGATCATCGAAAACCCTGAGCGCTTAGGCCTTTCACAGCTGCATCAATTGCGCGGCAGGGTCGGTCGCGGCACTGACGACAGCTATTGCCTGCTGATGTACCAAGCGCCGTTGTCCGATACCGCCCGACATCGCCTTGGGGTTTTACGGGACAGTAACGACGGCTTCGTGATCGCCGAAAAAGACCTGGAACTGCGCGGCCCCGGCGAAGTCATGGGAACCCGGCAGACCGGGCAAATGCATTTCAAAATTGCCGACTTAGCCAGAGACGCCGATGTGCTGGATATTGTCCAACAGGTCGGCGACGACTTTTTCACCCACTCGCCCCAGTCCATACAGCCCTTGTGCGACCGCTGGTTGGGCGCATCCACCGAATACTCCGAGGTTTAATCGACATTGTCTAACAAAAGCTTTTTATTTAACCGGGAACCCTTGTGGTTTGAAAACCGCTCCGGCACACGTCACACCCTGCCCGAGAATGTCCAGTCCTGGGTCTACGAACCGGGCTCGCTGACCCAACGCCTGCGCGATTATTACGGGAATGCGGTTGGCGTTAAAATCCTGCTGCAACAATGGAATACGCCGTTTTTAAGTGAGCGCAGGTTACTTAAGTTGCCCGAAAACAAATACAGCCTGACCCGCGAAGTATTGCTCCACGCCGACGGCAAGCCGCTGATTTTAGCTAGAACCATCATCCCGGCAAACACCATCAAAGTCGCAAAAAGCAATTTGTCTCATCTGGGCAGTCGTCCGCTGGGGGAAGTGATTTTTTCCTATCCGAAACTGGAACGCATCGAGATGGATGTCGCCTGGATTAATCTGCCGACCTGGACGCAGCCTGCTATAGCTGAAGGCCATATCGACCAGCCGATATGGAGCAGAAGAACCGTCTACGAAATAGCGCATCGGCAAATGCTGGTCAGTGAGTTTTTTTTACCGGGGGTTTTAGAGGTTTAACGAAAAACCTCATCAGAACGTTTGAGATACTCAATGAAGTTGATACAAGGAACTGAAACTTCCGTCATAGCGCACACAGCAGGAATCTTATACTTAGAGAGCTCTTTAGGAAGATCATTTTGCCTTCTCTCTTCTGAAACCAATTCTGCTCTTTGCGCCATTGCCGTTGCAATGATAAGTAAATCATTTTCTCCAACGCCTGACCTATAATTGTCGCCCACAATACTAAGCAATAACTTAATGCGCAGAGCGTCTTGCATAGCCACATTGTTGATTGCGATCCGCTCCAGATCGTTGCCTCTGAGCCATTCACCGCACTCCGGCGTTTTATTTGTCACTTCCTCAAACGCCACGCTCGGCATTACCAATTGCCTTTCTTCAACCTGAGTCGCCATCCACTCCCATAAGCCCGGAAACTGCCGTATAGGATAGTTGTCCCATGCATAAATTATGGATGACGCATCAAAGACCTGCAATATGGCGCTCCAACTGATGCAGGTCATTTATTTTTAAGTTATCAAGATAACTGCTTGCCTTAGTGAGTGTGATATATCGTGCATCTAGCGCATCCAAAACTGTTCGTACAAACATGTCGCCAAAAATATGCTTAGGTTCCCTATGACGATACTTCCGGCTTCCCCCATCTTTTGACAAGACAACCAATTGCGTCCGCCATTGCCGATAAGCTATATATCGATCTTGCGGTAGCCGACCAGCATCCAAAAGCCTTCGCAAAATCACCTCGCCACTTACTCCCCATGTTCTTCGTGGTTGTTCTAGCCAATCGTCATATTGCGATACCTCATCAGGCATTTCCTCATCATGGATATGCGTCAAAAAAGCATCCGGCACTAATAAATGACCTGCAAAAGCATTAGCAGCAAGTTCCTTACCTTTATGGGATTGCAAGTCTTGTTCATCATCAATCGAACTGACCTTGTGCAACAGCAAATGTCCCAGCTCGTGCATGAGAGTGAATGACTGCTGAGATTCCCAATCCTGTTTCTTGATGACAATTACCGGGCAAGTCGGATAAAAAAGAGAGAACCCGAGAATCGGGTTCTCTTTGGCAATCTGCCACTTCCCATTGTGCCCGTTACTGCGAAACACCAATACACCCCGCGCCTCTATAGTCTCACGATAGCTATCGAAGTTATTTCGGTCACTTAAGCCTAGCCACCGGCGAGCAATACCTGCCGCCTCAGATGGGTTTTTTCCATGTAAATCGGGTGAGCTAAATTCTATTCTATCTGTATTACTTAAGTCTTCGCATAAACTCAAATACACTTCCCTCTGTTTTTCTACTCTCTCAATCAGAGCCTTGAGTTTAGCGGACAACTCAGGCTTTTGGTTGGCAAGGGTACGGAACTGTGTCGTATGAACCTTCGTCTCATCAACTAATCCTGACTCCAAAAAAAACAGCACCCCCCGTCCGAAATACTCCGCAACATTACGCAACTGGTTAAATGTTATTCCATCTTCGCCAGCCATTACTCGTTCGATACTGGTCGTAGCAATATTAAGTTCAGACGCAAGTTCGTCTGGTGTTATGCCATGATCGGCGCAACACCACGCAATACGTTCTGGATTAATTGATTGAATACGTTCCATATTGGTTTTTTCAGAAAATTACGTTGCATTTTGCGCAATGATTTTGCAACAACATACCAGAAAAGACAAAGTACTGTAGCGATTTTTTTAGCTCTATAAGCAGAAATCGCCACCTCACGGTACCGGGCCTTCGACATGGTCGAACCCAGGATTAGGTGACTTTATCTCCGCCGAAGTCTACGCCGTATTCGCAATAACAATAGCCCGCTTCGGAGCAGGCAAGCCTTCGCAGGTCAATTGCGGATTCTCCGCATCCAGAAAATCTTTCAGTGAATGAAAGGTCATCCATTCGGTAGTGCGCTGCTCTTCAACGCTGGTCACGGTGACATCGACCAGCCGGATATTTTTAAAGCCGCAACGTTTTAACCAGCTAATCAGGGTGTCGCAAGTGGGCAGGAACCAAACGTTGCGCATTCTGGCGTAACGGTCTTCAGGAAGTAAAACCTCACCTAAGCCGCCATCGATAACCAGAGTTTCCAGCACCAGTTCGCCGCCGGGTTTTAGGCAATCTCTTAACTCCATCAGATGCTCGATAGGCGAACGGCGATGGTAGAGTACGCCCATCGAAAATACCGTATCGAAGGCCTTGAGGCCGTAAGGCAGGTCTTCTATGCCCATCGGCAAAACATAGACCGGTGCCTCGCCATACAGCTTCCTGACCAGCTGAAACTGCATCACGTTGAGCAGCATGGGGTCTATGCCGACCACTGTTTTTGCACCGGCACCGAGCATCCGCCAGCAGTGATAGCCGTTGCCGCAGCCCACATCCAATACCATGCGATGCTCTAACGGCGCGATATGATCTTTTAGCCGGTTCCACTTCCAATCCGAACGCCATTCGGTGTCGATATGAATGCCGAACAAGTTGTAGGGGCCTTTACGCCAAGGGTGCAGCGCTTTTAGTTGGCGACTAAAGTCGCTCTTGCTAGGCTCATCCAACAATTCATCTGAACCGCCTATTTGCACCGCATCGGCATCCAGTATGCGTTGAGTCGTAGACAATACCGGCACGCTATCGACCAGCGCCTGCCACTGCGCCAAGTCGCCGTGCTTGCTTTGATCGAAGCCTTGTTTCAGCTGCTGCGGCAATAGCTCTGCCCACGCTTCGGCATTAGCCTCGATCAACGCATCATATAGGGGTTGGTAATCAATCATTTCAGCGCGATGATGGAAGCAAAGTTGAAGTATTGAAACCAGACTTCGGCGCTGCCAAAGCCGACTTGCAGCAAACGGCTTTGATGCTGAACAAAGGTTTCAGGAATCAGCACATTTTCCAACGCTGTGCGTTTCCGGCTTATTTCCAAGTCACTATAACCTTGGGCTTTTTTAAAGGCGTGATGCATTTGGATCTGCAATTCCTGTTGGCGATCATCGTCGAATTTGAGTTTTTCCGACAGGATCAAGATGCCGCCGGGCAGCATTCCCCGGTAGATTTTTTGCAATAAGCTAAGCCGGTATTCCAACGGAATAAACTGCAAGGTAAAGTTTAAAACCACTACCGAGGCGTTATTTATCTCAATTTCCCGAATATCGGCGCAGACAACATCAACGGCAACCTTCGCACGGTCGGTTTGCAATGCTTGCAAACAACGCGTCACCATTGCTTGGGAATTATCGACAGCTATAATGCGACAGTTTTCGGCTTCAATTTGGTGCCGCATCGATAGAGTCGCTGCGCCCAAAGAGCAGCCCAGATCGTAACAAACGCTCTGTTCACGGGCAAAGCGCCCGGCCAAAAGACCAATTGCGGAAATGATTGCGTGATAACCGGGAACGGATCGTTGGATCATGTCCGGAAAAACGTCGGCTACGGTTTCGTCAAATTTAAAAGCGCCGACTTCGCCAACAGGGTTGGCATAGATGGAGTCTTTGGGGGAAGTCATGAATTTAGTCAGTAGAACGCACAGAAGGGAAAATAAAAAGGGCGACCGAACGGTCGCCCTTCGAGGGGCAAACTCCCAATTAAAATATTAGGAATTCGCTTTAGGCTTTACCACCAATGCTTCGGCATTGCGCTTAGCCAGACCTTCAATAACCGCGTTTAACGAACCTTTGCTTTGAACTTCATTAGTGAAGGTGGTGCGATAGTTGGTCACCAGACTCACGCCTTCAATCATAATATCGTAGGCTTTCCATTCGCCATTGCTCAGCAGCATCCGGTAATTAACACCGATAGGTTGGATGCCGGGTTGCAAGACTTCTGTTTTTACAATAACTTTGGTTGCGCCGCTTTCCATTTCAAGAGGCAGGTAACGAATAGACCAATCCTTAAATTCCACAAAAGCACGGGAATAGGTTCTTACCAACAGTGTTTGAAATTCATGTTTAAAACGCTCGCGCTCATCAATAGTTGCGGTTCTCCACAGCTTTCCGAGTACTAATGCAGCAATCCTGTCGAAATCGGTATGCGGATAAATAGCCTCGTTAACGAATGCTGTAATCTTGGTAAAATCCTTGGTAAAGGATTTATCCTGCAATTTTTCCTGTAATTGTATCGACGCTATCTGTATCGCCTGTTGCGGCGGCAATAAATCATCCGCGATGACTTTGGTAATTGGCATTAAACCGAGTAATACAACAAATAAGCCGAATATTGATACTTGCTTAGCTTTCATAAAATCCTCAAAAATCAAACTGACGAATACATTCACTCTTCAAATATCAGAGTAGCAATTTCCCTGATACAATAAATCATTTGTACTTAGAGTCGCTACAGAAATTTACGATTTTTCCAAAACCTCAGAGCCAAAGATAAGATGCAATATAATAACATCAATTTTCCTCAAACACGCATGAGAAGAATGCGTTACAACGATTTTTCCCGTCGTTTAATGCGCGAAAACTGCCTGTCTGTCGACGACCTGATTTACCCGATGTTTGTCACTGAAGGCTCCAATCAACGTGAATCTATCTCATCAATGCCCGGAGTTGAACGGCTCTCGCTGGACTTATTGCTTGAAGAAGCGCATCAACTTCATAACTTGGGTATTCCCGCTATTGCACTGTTTCCGGTCACCTCTGCCGAGAATAAATCGGAACATGCCGCCGAAGCCTATAATCCTGACGGCCTGATTCAACGTAGCGTTAGAGCCTTAAAAAAAGCCATCCCTGAACTGGGCATTATTACCGATGTCGCGCTGGACCCCTTTACCACGCACGGACAGGATGGACTGATCAATACCTCTGGCTACGTGATGAATGATGAAACCATCGAAGTATTGGTTCGGCAGGCCTTGTCTCATGCCGAAGCCGGAGCGGATATTGTCGCACCGTCGGACATGATGGACGGTCGTATCGGCGCGATAAGACAGGCGCTGGAAGCGGACAACCATATCAACACCCTGATACTCGCTTATTCTGCGAAATATGCCTCCAGCTTTTACGGACCGTTCCGTGATGCGGTGGGTTCTGCCGGAACATTAGGCAAAGGCAATAAATACAGTTATCAAATGGATCCGGCCAATTCCGATGAAGCCATGCGCGAAATTCAACTGGATTTGCAAGAAGGCGCCGATATGGTCATGATCAAGCCCGGTATGCCCTATCTGGATATTATCCGGCGGGTTAAAGACCGATTTGGCGTACCGACGTTCGCCTATCAAGTCAGCGGCGAATATGCAATGCTCAAAGCGGCCTCAATGAACGGATGGCTGGATGAAAAACAAGTCGTACTGGAATCATTACTGGCCTTCAAACGTGCCGGCAGCGATGCCATCCTGACCTATTACGCCAAATCTGTAGCCCAATGGTTACAAGAATAATGCAAAGCGATAACCCTTAACCCATCATTACTACAGCGGAGTTTGTTTCATGTCAGATGACCCTATAATCACCGAAAAAAGAAGATTTCACATTGAGGAAGTCATTTTGATTTTACTGCTGATCCTGTCGTTAGTCGGCATCGGTATCATGGATTTCTCCCCTTCCGACGGCTATGGCTACTGGCTAATTATGATGCTGCTGTTCGGCCTGTTTGCGATGATTATCGGCTGGGTGCAATCCAAACATCGCAGTTCCGATTTCAAGCTTATCCTGCGAGAGCAATCTATGCACTGGGGGACATCATTGCTAGTGGTAGGCGGTACATTTATCATTCATCAATCCGACCGATTCGAAGAGGAAGACGCCGGACTGGTTATCCTGCTTATTTTGTCGCTTTCAACCATGCTCGACGGCCTGCGCGTAGGCTGGCGCTTTAGCCTAGTCGGGCTTTTTCTGGGCGTTGCCGCTGTGGTTACCGTCTATACGCCGCACTTTCTCTGGGTAGAATTAGGTATCGCCATTTTGATTGTTGCCGCGACTATTTTCTGGGAATTACACATGGAAAAGAAAGCGCAATCATGACCATAACAGACCATTATGCAGTGTTTGGTCACCCGATCAATCACAGTAAATCACCACGCATTCATCGGCTTTTTGCCGAACAAACCGGACAGGCACTGGAATACACTGCTCAAGATGTTCCTGCCGAACAATTTCAGAAAGCTGTGTCGACATTTTTTGCCGAAGGCGGCAAAGGCCTAAATTGCACCGTACCGCTTAAAGAACTCGCTTGGGGCTACGCCGATCATAAAACCGAACGCGCCCAACTGAGCAAGGCCGTCAACACGCTCGCACGTCAGGCGGACGACTCACTGTTAGGAGACAACACCGACGGCATCGGCCTGGCAACCGATTTGATCGACAATCATGGCCTCGACTTATCAGGCATCCGCATATTGATTTTGGGTGCCGGCGGAGCCAGTCGGGGCATCATACTGCCGCTTCTTGAGCAAGTCCCACAAACGCTGGTTATCGCCAACCGAACTGTTGACAAGGCGGTCAACTTGGCCGCCGAATTTCACAACAGAGGCCCAATCAGCGGCTGCGGCTTCGATGATTTAAATCGGCAGTTCGACTTGATTTTAAACGCAACCTCAGCCAGTTTGAGCGGCCAGTTACCGCCATTGCCAGCCGGTTTACTGGCTGAAAATGGCGTGTGTTACGACCTAGCTTACGGCAACGAGCCGACCGCTTTTGTGCTCTGGGGACTGGAAAACCATGCGGCAAAAAGCCTGGATGGACTAGGCATGCTGGTTGAGCAAGCGGCAGAGGCTTTTTTTATCTGGAGAGGGGTTCGTCCTAACACCCAGCCGGTTATTGAACTGCTGAATTCAGAGCGATAGGCTCAAGGTTTACATTATCCTAAAAACCTCAGTTCACCATAGAGGCACGGAGAACACATTGGCTGAAAAAAAACATCCCTACACCCGCTGGCTGAGCGCCTGCTAAGCTCTAACACGTTGATTCTCTGTAAACTCTGTGGTTAACAGCTGATTTATTTAGGATTATTTAGCGGCTAAGAAGCTGCTATCAAATACTCATTTTTCAAATAAATATAATGAAAAGATGAGTATTCCAAAAACTCTTTTTCAGTGTCTTTTAATGGCCTGACTTGTTTGGCGGGCGAGCCGACATAAAGATAGCCGCTTTCCAGTTTTTTCCCCGGCGGAACCAACGCCCCCGCGCCCAGCATCACATAATCTTCAAGAACAGCGTCATCCATAATAATCGCACCTATTCCGATAAGGCAATAATCGCCCACAGAACAGGCATGAACAACCGCCCTATGCCCGATAGTTACGCCTTTGCCAATGGTTAATGGGTGGCCTTTGTCGGTAAACTTACCAAAGTGCGACACATGCAATACTGAACCGTCCTGAACATTAGTTCCGTCGCCAATAATGATACTTTCCACATCGCCTCTAACTACCGTCGTTGGCCATATTGAGACATCATCACCCAAGGTAACATTGCCAATCACCACGGCGCTCTCATCTATATATACCGATTTGCCGATTGTCGGCTGTATCTCGTTAAATTTTCTAATTGTCACCATAACCTCTATTTATACATTTTAATGCTGTTTTCGCTAAATTATCCTTGCACCCGATTCAACGCAAATAATGCCGCAACCAAGACGATCAGACTGGGAGCAAATGCCATTAACGGTGGATTGAGGTCATAAATCAAGCCGATATGGCCGACGATTTTATCGATAATATTAAATCCCATCCCGATGACCACGCCTATCATCATCCTTCCGCCTACGTTAACGCCGCGCTTAACACCTATCACAAAAGGCGCAGACACCAACAACATAACAAAAACAATCAGCGGATTAACCACTCTTCCCCAGAAAGCCAGTTCAAAATCATGCGATTTCTGATGGTTATCCTTTAAAAAATCAATATACATAGCCAGATCATACATGGATAAATTATTCGGATTAACCACGACAATCTTTAATAAGTCAGGGGCAACAGATGATTGCCATATTTGCTCATTTTGACTGCTTGCCGTCATCTGCTGCATTGAAATATTCGATTGCTTGATTCGTTCTAATTTCCATTGCTGATTGCCTTGAAAAGCAGCTTTTTCCGCATGGGTTGAATGAAGCAAATGACGTTGGTCATCAAGCTCGTAAATACTGATGTCGGCTAGATTTCCGTCATCTTGTATCGTTCGCACATTAATGAATTTTTTGCCTTCGCGCAGCCAGAGTCCATATTTGCCCCCCATAACAACCTGCTCATTCTGGGCGGTGACTTTCATTATCCGCGCCGTCCGCTCGGCTGTCGGCGCAACAAATTCACCAACCATTATGGCAATAAACACCAAAATTGCCCCGGCCAACATCACCGCTCTAATTATCCCCATCACTGATAAGCCGGCAGCCTGCATCGCAATCAGTTCACGATTATTACCCATCGCACCCAATATAAACAGACTACCTAATAATGCAGATGCGGGCATCAACTCATAAAAGACGGTCGGCGAAGTCAGCGCAAGATAATAAAAAATCTCTTTTAAACCATAACTTCCCTTGCCCAAGTCCTTTAGCTGATCGCTAAAAGTAAATAAATTAAATAAGGTCAATAACAATAAAACGGCTATGAAAGAGCCTTTTAAAATTTCCCTGACAATGTAGCCGGTTAATACATTCACCTAGTTACCTCCTTAAGCTTCATCAGCAGCCATTGCCAACCAAATAATCTTGCCAACAAAACCCCGCCTACCAACAACAATAAGCTATTGACTCCAACAGCACCCAGCCACGGTGGGATAGTTTGATTCATTACCCAGCTCTGACTAACGCGAATAAGATTCCCATAGCTGAAATAGATGATAAAGCCAACCAACATATTCCCGTACACTCCTCCTCGAGGCGACATTTGAGCTAAAGGCACGGCAATAAAACAAAGCAATATTATCCCCATAGGAATAGACAAGCGATGCTGCAATTCGGCAATATCGGCTATTTGACCGGAAACCACTAATGCATCACTGGCAATCGACTCTTTACCGAAGCTAGCTTCTGTTTCTTTAGTCTCTATTCTCACCGCATATTCGTTAAACTGTTCAATCACAAAATTTAACGCGCCCGGTTGTCCCTGTATACGCTCACCCTTTTCAAGAATCACATAACGCCCATCCGGCAAATCTTTCAACCGACCGGCTTCGGCATTGATAATCGCCAAGCGATCTCCCTGTCTATGCTGTACAAAAACCTGATGCATTTTCTTATCGGCATCAATATTTTCCACATAAAAAACCAAATCGCCTTGGCTATATTCACTAAATTTCCCGGCGGCAATCCCCCTAAGATCGGCGGATTCCTTATCCTGATGCATCAATTCCTCCATCATGGATTCCGCCCAAGGCGAGACGTAGAATGACAAACCGGCTGATAGCACACTTAAAGGGAACACCAGCAAGAATATCGCGCGATAGACCGTACCCGCACCGCCTCCAGCCGAGGCCACTGCCGACATCTCTTGATCCCGGTACATCCTGCCCAAAACCATTAACACTGCCATAAACAAGGCAGCCGGCAGAAAGGTCGCGCTGGCAATAATCGTTTTTAACCCCAAAACCGTCATCAAGGTTTGATTGGATACCTGCCCTTCAACAGCCTTGTCTAAAATCCTGATAAACTGCCGACTGACGATAATGACAACAATCACCGACCAAACCGCCAGCAATGTTCTTAACAAATCCAAGGCAACCATTTTATCCAAAACGGTGACTAACTTACGCCGCCCCATTTTATGGCCTTTAGTCCAATTTGCTTCCAAGCGTATTCTCCCAATCAAAAACGTGTGTTATACAACGAAAGTAAACTGTACAAGGTCAGAAGAACATTGCCTCCTGCCTTTAACGGGTAAATTATGGCCCATTTTATAGAAACAACGCTATTAGAAGTAGTTCGTTGTTATTGCTGTGCAATTTAGCATACCTTCAAAATTTACATCCCCAATTCGCAATGGAAATCTTAATATATTGATTATAAACGTTTTTATAATCTGAAATATCAATAAAATATGTACTGAATAGTGGATTGTATTATCATCTGCTTTTATCAAAACCTGTCATCTAATAAAAGGGATACCAAAACATGACCCCCGAGCCTTTTCGTCAATGCCGGATAAATGGATTAATAGTCGTTATCGCCGGATTTATTTGGTTTGTTTTGCTCGGTTACCGCGACCTGATAGACCCGGATGAAGGTCGTTACGCTGAAATTGCGCGTGAAATGCTCAATTCCGGCAATTGGATTACTCCACACCTTAACGGCTTCAAATATTTTGAAAAACCGCCTTTGCAATATTGGGGAACTGCGATCAGCATGGCCTTATTGGGCGAAACCAATGCGGCCGCCAGAGCATGGTGTTCTGGACTCGGATTTTTCGGTGCCTTATGGGTCGGATTTGTCGGCAGTCGACTTTATGGGCGTAGTGCCGGTTATTTCGCCTTTCTATTTTTAATCAGCACGGTGCTTTATGTTGGGTTGGGGCATGCCAACAGCCTGGACATGGGGGTCAGCGTACTATTAATCATCGCAGTCGGAGCACTGGCCTTGGCTCAGTCTGCTCGGCATCTGCCCAAACAGCAACGAAACTGGATGCTGTTGGCTTGGGCTGGACTTGCCGGAGCAACATTGAGCAAAGGGCTGATCGGCGTAGTGCTTCCCGGCGGCGCACTGGTTGCGTATACACTCTGGCAGCGTGATTGGGCATTGTGGCGTCATTTGCATCTAGGCAAAGGCCTGCTATTGTATTTATTAATAGCTGCCCCCTGGTTCATTGCTGTCAGTTATGAAAACCCTGAGTTCCCCCACTTCTTTTTTATTCATGAGCATTTCGAACGTTTCACCAGCGATGTCCATGGACGCACCAAATCGAACTGGTATTTCTTCGCGGTCTTTGCCATCGGGGCGATACCCTGGTTATTTTCGTCATTAAATGGACTGATTAAACCGTCTTTTTCCTGGCGCGCCGAAGCCGGAACATTTGAAGCATCACGCTTGCTTTGGGTTTATGCAATTTTTGTATTTTTCTTTTTTTCAATTTCCCATTCCAAATTACCGGCCTACATTTTGCCGATGTTTCCTGCTATGGCATTATTAGTCGGCGAGAATATGTCCAAGCGCAAAAATATTATTGTCGACGGCATTATAGCGATAATACTTGCCTGCGTTGTCTTCATATTCTTTATCTGGAAAGCTCATGATACGGCCAAAATTGGAAGATTAGCATCACACCTGATGCTATTCCGTCCATGGATTATTGCAACCGCCGTTTTAACGGGTATGGGTGGCATTTCTGCCCTACTGTTAAGACATCAAAAGAATCTGGCTATCTCCATTTATGCCCTCTGCGCTCTGCTTGGCATACAAATGGTTTCATGGGGTTATCAAAGCATTAGCGAATTACGCTCCAGCAAAACTATGGCGACTGCAATTCAATCCTTCATCGACAAAAGCGGCAAGGATAACGTTGAAATTTACGACGTTAATCGCTACGATCAGTCTCTGCCTTTTTATTTAGGCCGAACAATCAACCTAGTCGGCTTTACCGGCGAACTGGAATTCGGAATTAACCAAGAGCCTCAAAAATGGCTCAATGAAACGGATTTCCTACCCTTATGGTTAGGTTCAGAACAGGCGATCAGCGTCCTGACGCAATCCACTTATACCCAATGGCAACAACAAAAAATACCTATGCTCACAATTTATGAAAATTCCCGTTATATCGCGGTGGCCCGCAGATGAACCTGATTAGTTTCGGTATTATTCTAACCGGCGTCTTGCTAAATGCAGTCGCACAATTGGCGCTCAAAGCCAGCGTCAGGGAAATGGGAGCTATCGGCTTAAATTTTTCCTCATCCGCTACGGCATTTTTGAAACTGGCTTTCGAGCCTTTTCTCTGGGTCGGCTTATGTTGTTATGGCATCAGTGTCATCGTCTGGATACTGGCGTTATCCAGAGTTGATGTCAGCATTGCCTATCCTATGCTATCCATGGGCTATGTGGTCAATGCGTTTTTCGCGTGGCAGTTATTCGGCGAATCTATGAACCCTGTCCGCTTGATCGGGATGGGCATTGTTCTGCTTGGCGTCTACGTTTTAGCCAGGAGTTAATATGCTGCCCTTCACCCGCCCCACACTTGATGATGAAGAGTTTGCTGCAATCAAAGAAGTGCTGCAATCAGGATGGCTGGCAACCGGCCCCAAGGTCGCCGCTTTTGAAGCGGCGCTAGCCGATTATATCGGCGGCGATGTCCAGCTGCGGGTATTCAATTCAGGCACCAGCGCGCTGGAAGCCGTGTTGTTAGCTTACGGAATTGGGCCGGGCGACGAAGTTATCGTGCCTGCAATGAGTTTTGTTGCCAGCGCCAATATCATCGTTCGTTGCGGTGCCACGCCAAAGTTTGTCGATGTCGACTTAGTCTCCCGCAATATCGATGCAACGAAGGTCGCAGCTGCAATCACGCCCAACACCAAAGCTATTATCCCAGTGCATTTTGCCGGTCGCGCTGTCGACATGGATCCGATTTACCAGCTGGCTAAGCAGCATAATCTGCTGGTGCTTGAGGATGCCGCCCAAGCTATCGGCACCCAATATCAGGGGCGCCAGATCGGCAGCTCGGGAAATCCGGTTTGTTTCAGCTTCCATCCCAATAAGAACATGACCACCATTGAGGGCGGCGCTCTGGCAATCAACGACCCTATTTTGCTAAAAAAAATCGACGGCATTCGTTTTCACGGCATAGAAAAAGACGAACAAGGCGACATAGATGTTAGCGCCTGGGGCGGCAAGATGAATATGCCGGATGTAGGCGCTGCCCTTGGCTTGGTGCAATTGAAAAAACTGGATGGTTTTAACCAAAAACGCCGGGCACTGGCTCAGCGTTATTTACAGCAACTACCCACTCATGATGCATTAGTACTGCCTACTGATGTAGAAGGCCATAGCTGGCATATGTTCTGTATCCTGCTCGATTGGAAAAAAATCGGCCTGAACCGAAATCAAGCGCTTGAATTACTCAAGCAACAATCCATCGCAGTGGGCACCCATTACCCGGCTATACATTTGTTCTCGCTTTATCGTCAATATG
The DNA here is from genome assembly GCA_016784875.1 of Methylobacter sp. Taxonomy (GTDB): domain Bacteria; phylum Pseudomonadota; class Gammaproteobacteria; order Methylococcales; family Methylomonadaceae; genus Methylobacter_A. The sequence continues at coordinate 3,307 of JADHTX010000031.1, read as the reverse complement.
GCTATAAGTCCGGTGATTTCCCCCATGCCGAAAGAATCGGCGAGCAAACCTTAACGCTCCCGTTATTTCCCGGCATGAAGGAAGGCGATGTTGATCGGGTTTGTTCAGCAATAGTTTCGTTATTAAATCAAGTTTAATTAATGACGACTACGTTGTGCGTACTAGTGAATTACACTTACCCTTTTATTTACTATTTTACCTAGGCTCTGTTGACGCTTGATAAAAAACATATTGTATATCAGTAAATTATGTTTTCTCCCTGCATTCGTAAGCGGTTGTTTTTTGAATGTCTATTGTTGAAACGTCAATAGAACCTAGGGAAGCGCTGTGTTAAGAGAAAAGCAACAGGAAACAATCAAAATCAACATGTAAAAAGGTGCAAAAACCCCTATCACTGGTTGTTTTGCACCAGCGCCTATTGCTTATTCAGTTACGCAATAAATAATTATTATTTTATTTCATGCCGTTATGAAACATATGTCAATTGGCCTTATAATTGCTAAAATCCATAAAAACTTTGTTCTTGCTCTTAATGTGAAAAACCGTATGAGGTAATTTAGCTGAGCAGGCGCAAGCAACCTTATGATTACTAGGATCGTACTTCAGAGTTGAATCCGCTAAACCTAAAACTAATCTAAATGACGAACAATTTTGAAACACCGGAAGTCTCCATCGTTATCCCGGTCTATAACGAAGAAGCCGTTTTATCGTTGCTGTTTGCTAGACTCTATCCCGTTCTGGAGTCCCTTAATCACCGTTGCGAAGTCATTTTTGTTGACGACGGCAGCCGCGACAACTCGGCCGCATTACTCCGAAAGCAATTTCAATTATTCCCCGACACCACCCGCGTGGTTTTTCTACGCGCCAATGCCGGACAACACGCGGCATTAATCGCGGGCTTTGAACGCGCCAGAGGGAGCTATATTCTTACTCTCGATGCAGACCTGCAAAATCCCCCCGAAGAAATCCCTAATCTGCTGTTAAAAATGGATGCCGGTTTCGACTATGTCGGCACGATCAGGCGTGAGCGTAAAGACAGCCGCTGGCGGCATTGGGCTTCATTAGCGATGAATCGCTTACGAGAAAAAATTACCCATATTCACATTACCGACCAAGGCTGTATGATGCGGGCTTATCACCGTGACATTATCGATGCGGTTTTAGCCACCACCGAAACCAATACATTTATACCGGCGCTGGCCTATCTTTATGCAGGCAACCCAACTGAAATCGTCATTAACCATGAAGAGCGTGCAGCCGGAGAGTCGAAGTATTCGCTATTCAAGTTAATCCATCTCAACTTCGATTTGATGACCGGATTCTCCATTGCCCCTTTGCAGGCCTTTTCGTTGATCGGCATCGGCGTTTCGATATTCTCGCTACTGTTTGTAGTCTATCTAGGCTGGCGCAGGCTGATGGTTGGGCCGGAAGCGGAAGGCGTTTTTACGCTGTTCGCCATCGTGTTTTTCTTGATCGGCATCCTGTTGTTCGGTATCGGCCTGCTGGGCGAATACATCGGACGGATTTATTCGCAAACCCGTTCACGTCCCCGTTATCTAATCAAAGCGGTATTGGATAATACCAAGATCGAAAAGCCTTGATGAAGCCCTCCGCCATCGTTTTTGCCTATCACAACATCGGTGTTACGGGCATAGAATGCCTGCTGCAAGCAGGCTTCGAGATTAAACTGGTGGTCACCCATCAGGATGACACTGAAGAAAATATCTGGTTCGGCAGCGTTGCCGAATTGGCAAACAAGCATCAAATTCCAGTGATAACGCCCGAGAATCCCAATCAAGCAGAGCTGATTAAACAACTCGCAGCTCTTAAGCCGCATTGGTTTTTTTCCTTTTATTACAGGCACCTGTTAGGTTCGGAGCTACTGGCAATTCCTCCCCAAGGCGCTTATAACTTGCACGGATCTTTACTGCCGAAATACCGGGGGCGCGCACCGGTCAATTGGGCGGTGTTGCATGGCGAAACGACTACCGGAGTCAGTCTCCATCAAATGGTGGAAAAGCCCGATGCCGGGTCGCTGATTGACCAAGAAGCCGTCGCTATTTTACCCAATGAAACCGCGCACGATGTTTTCTTAAAACTTACACCCGCCGCAAAAATTCTGCTAACCCGCTGTTTGCCTTTGTTACTTGACGGCAAGATAATACCCCAACCTTTAGATCTTACCCAAGGCAGTTATTTCGGCGGTCGTAAACCGGAACATGGCCGTATCGACTGGAAACAATCGGCTTGGAATATCCATAATCTAATTAGGGCAGTGGCTCCGCCTTATCCCGGTGCATTTTTCGATGATAACGGCATGCGTTTTTTTCTGTACGGCAGTTATTACAGCGACGAAACGGCTATACATTTAGGTCAAACGTGTATCTATTGGACTGACGGTCATTTTTATGCAGACTGCGCCGATAACAAGCGCTTTCGAATCGAACAACTCTGTTATGACGGAACACTATTGAATGAAACCGAGTTCAAAGCTATAACAAACGACGACCTATTAATAATAGAACACTGATTAGACGGATTTTTTAAAAGGCCGAAACCAAGTCTGTCTTAGGCTTTTTAGTCAGTGATTATCGGTTTAAACCGAGTCGCCTAGATGCGCCTACTTTTGGCATCCATGTTCCATTCTTCTTATGTACTGAACAATGACTTTTTTACCGTAAATTTTTATCTAACCCACTAGGAACTTATGAACGTACTCATACTCGGTGTCAATGGCTTCATCGGCCATCACCTTTCAAAGCGCATCCTCGAAACCACTGATTGGCATGTCTACGGCATGGACATGCAATCCAACCGCGTTGAATCTTTCTGTGAGCACGAACGCTTCCATTTTTTTGAAGGCGACATCACCATTAATCATGAATGGATGGAGTATCACATTAAAAAATGCGACGTGATTCTGCCACTGGTTGCGATTGCCACGCCTGCCACTTATGTAACTCATCCATTAGCGGTATTCGAACTGGATTTTGAAGCAAATCTGCCGATTATCCGAGCTTGTGTGAAATATAAAAAACGCGTGCTATTCCCGTCAACCTCCGAAGTATACGGCATGTGTAAGGACGATGAATTCCATCCTTATGAATCCGAGCTGGTCCTAGGCCCACTGAACAAGCAACGCTGGATCTATTCATGCTCCAAGCAATTGCTGGATCGCGTTATCTGCGCGTACGGTCAGGAGCAAGGCTTCGATTACACCCTGTTTCTCCCCTTTAACTGGATCGGCCCAGGGCTTGACAGCATCCATAACCCCAAAGAAGGCAGTTCACGCGTGGTAACCCAGTTT